>JAFYJP010000004.1 GCA_017538085.1 Bacteroidales bacterium
TTGAATTGTACAGCAAAACCTTACCTCGTCACCGCAAAAGACCAAAACGGCAACGAAGCGTACATAAAGACCGACAAGAGTCTGTCACTTTCACTCAGCAAATTTGACGTCAGCGGCAATATAATAAACAACAACATTGACGGGTTCATATACAGCAACAGAGATTTATGGCGTCCCGGCGATTCCATCGTCATCAACTTCATGCTTGCAGACAAGGACAATGTGCTTCCAGAAAACTTCCCTGTTATTTTCGAACTTAACGACATCAACGGAATCACTCGTGACAAACAGATAAACAATGACCCTGTAGGCAAAATCTACAGTTTCTCGACTGCAACAGGCGTCACCGATGAAACAGGCTTATGGTCAGCAAACATCAGAGTTGGCAACACCACTTTCTCAAAACAACTGCGTATCGAGACTATGAAACCCAACAAGCTCGAAATCAATTTCAAGCCACCTAAGATTATCTATCTGTCAAAGAATGAGCCTGTTACACTTTCATCAAAATGGCTCAACGGCATGGCAGCCTCCAACCTGTCAGCCAATATTGATGTCAAGCTGATGCCGACAGAAACAACATTCAGTTCCTTCCCGGAATATACATTCGAAGATGTGACAAAGGACATGTACACTACCGAGGTTTCACTGTACAACTCATCACTTGACGCATCAGGTAATAGAAATATTTCGATGAGTCCAATCAAAGACATTAATGCAAGCGGATTTATGAGAGCCTTGTTCACCATCAAGGTTTTCGAGCCAAGCGGTGATTTCAGCATAACATCAAGAAGTGCAGAGATTTCCCCCAATGAACGTTACGTGGGCGTTGCCCTTCCTGAACCTGCTTCAAGATGGGGTAACTATTATTTCACAAACAGAGAATGGAAATTCCCTATCGTCATAGTCAACGAAACCGGAAATCTTTGCAAAGCCTCAACGACATTAAGCTACAAGCTCTTCAAACTCGACTCATATTGGTGGTGGTCGAGCAATGAAGACTTATCATACTATACATCAGGCAATTACTACAAACCAGTCATGGCAGGCGATTTCACTGTAAGCAATGGAAAATACACTCTTCCTATAAAGATTGAAGACGAGGACTGGGGTCCATATCTTCTTGTAGTACAGGACAAACAATCCGGCAGCACATTTGCAAAGGTCATATACTTTGACTGGGAATACGGTGCAAGGTCGTCATCTTTGTCACAGGCTCCGGCAATTGTCAATCTTTCAAGTGACAAAGACACATATCAGGTAGGTGAAACCGTCAACATTTCCTTCGCAGCAAATGAAAAAGCCAAAGGAATTGTCACCGTTGAATCAGCATCAAAGGTTCTTCAGATAATCAATGCCGACAATCTGAGCAACAACTCAACTGTTTCCTTCAAGATTACGGAAGACATGGTTCCTAACATATATGTTTATCTGTCACTTATCCAGCCGTATACTGCCGACAATGACCTGCCGCTCAGAATGTATGGTGTTTTGCCGTTAAAGGTTGAATCACCAAATTCTGTGCTGAATCCTGTAATCAAGATGGCCGACAATGCCAACTCGAACCAGAAATTCGACATCAATGTTTCAGAAAGTTCAGGAAAACCGATGTATTACACTCTCGCCTTCGTTGATGAAGGAATCCTTGGAATCACCGGATACAGGACTGCTAATCCGTATGACCATTTCTACGCAAAACAGGCTCTTAACATACGCACATGGGATAACTACAAAGACATTATCGACGCCTACACTGGCGAGATGCTTTCAGTCATGGCAGCCGGCGGTGACGGTATGCTTTTCAACCAGGAATCACTTCTGAATGAAAGATTCTCATCAATAGCCTACTCTCTCGGTCCATTCAAACTTGAAGCCGGCAAGTCAGCGACACACAGTGTCGAAATCAACGACTATATCGGTGCTTTACGCGCAATGGTGGTTGCCTGCGATGACAACAACGCATACGGTTCCACACAGCAGACAGTGAAAGTTAAGAATCCTCTTATGCTCATTCCTGCCGCTCCGAGAGTCGTATCCCCAGGCGACAAATTCACACTTCCTGTTCAAGTGCTTTCACCTGACAATTCAGGCAAAGACGTGAAAGTCTCAATCACCTGCAAGAACCTCAACACCACAAAGACCGAGGCCAACGTGACTCTGAGCAAATCAGACGAAGGCATGGCCGAATTCGATGTGACAGTACCTAACGTTTCTGGCAATGCAGATATAACCGTCAACGCATCAATAGGTTCACACAAGGCCACTTCAAATATCAAGATACCTATCAGGACCCCATTCACATCCAAACACGGTAAAATAGTTCAGGAAATTGGTCCAGGCAAGAGCTACAACGGCACTGTCGAATGCAATGCAATAGAGGGGACGTCCATAGGCTCTGTCACCATCAACTCACTGATACCTATTGATATTGATTCCCGTATCAAATATCTCGACTCCTATCCTTACGGATGCCTCGAGCAGATAACGTCCAGAGGAATGGCCAAACTGTATCTTGAAACATTGACCAACTTGACCGATGATGAAAAAGCCAAAGTCAAAAACGACATTGAATCAGTCATATCTTCATTCAATAGTTACCTCAAATCGGATTACTCACTCACCAACTGGAAATCGGGCACATACGTTAATTCGTGGACTGAATTGTATGCAACACATTTCCTCGTTGAAGCCAAAAACCGCGGCTACAATGTTCCTGACGACATGCTCAAAGGCATCATCAAACATCAGACATCAATAGCAAAATCATGGAGAGACCTTTACGACAACAAGGGAGGCGATGTAATCCAGGCTTATAGGCTTTTTGTCCTTGCTCTCAACAACTCAGCTGAGACAGGTGCAATGAACAAACTGAAGAGTACGGAAAACTTGATGCCTCTGTCAAAAGCTCTGCTCGCCTCATCATACGCACTCGCAGGAAAGACGTCGGTTGCAAAGGATATCCTTCCAACCATTGACTACTCCTCCAACGATATGTTGTCGAATTATTACACCTGCTATGGTTCACAATACCGTGACTTTGCATTCTTTACTCTTGCCGAGATGCTCTGCAAGGTAGATGACGCAACTGTCAGAAACCACATTGATATCATTGCGAAAATCTATGAATCAGACCGTTGGATAAGCACTCAGACAACTGCATTCACATTGTTTGTACTTGGCAAATATGCTGACATTAAAGGCTTCAACAATGCGCCTATCAATGCCATCATCAAAATCAACAATGACGAAAAGGCATATACGACCAACAAACTTTCCGTTGTGGATAATTTCATTCCGGAGAAGAGCAACAACATTTCCGTCACCAACAAGTCTGACGGTCTTGTATATGCAACCATCTACACCAAGTATATGGCTCCAGAATACAACTACAAGGAAGAAGGCAACGGTTACCAGATGACAGTCAAATATTTAGACAAAAACGGCAAAGCCATCGATGTTGCAAGTCTTAACAGAAACACCGATTTCAAGGCTGAAATTACCGTCAAGAACACTTACACTGCATATCCAATCACCGACAATGCACTGACATACTGCGTGCCGGCTGGCTGGGAAATCGTCAACGACCGTATGCTCAACAATTTCAGCGACAATGGTTGCAGCCATATTGATGTCAGAGACGACAGAGTTTACTTCTTCTTCGACCTGAGTCCGTCAGAATCAAAGACTTTCAAAGTCAATCTGACAACCACATACAAGGGAAGTTACACCATCCCGTCAGTAACAGTCGAAGATATGTACAACTCCGATATTTTCTACAATATTCCAGCTAAAAATGTCGTCGTTAAATAACGATGAAAACCAAGACAAAGAAAACTCTCACAATAATACTTGCTGCCATGGCAGCAAGTATTATTGTCTTTTTAATCATACCTGTTCCCAAATTTCATGATTCATATTCCACTGTGCTGACCGCAGAAAACGGCGAATTACTCGGTGCAAGAATTGCAGAGGACGGACAATGGAGATTTCCTGCAACCAACACATTTTCCGACAAATACATGCGATGTGTGGTAGAATATGAAGACAAATATTTCTTCCGTCACTGTGGAATAAATCCTATTTCCTTTATTGATGCCGCCATAGACAACATCAAGGCAGGAGAAGTGGTACGTGGTGGAAGCACACTGTCGATGCAGGTGGTGAGACTTGCCCGTAAAGGCAAAGACAGAACGTACAAAGAGAAGATCATTGAGATTATTCTTGCTTTAAGACTCGAAATGCGCTACTCCAAAAGGGAAATATTCGAGCTTTATGCAGCACATGCGCCATTCGGCGGAAACGTTGTAGGCATAGATGCGGCAGCATGGCGGTATTTCAACACCACTCCCGACAACCTCACATGGAGCGAAGCTGCAACTCTCGCCATTCTGCCCAATACCCCGTCACTCATCAATCTCGACAAAAACCGTAAAAGACTCCTCGAAAAACGCAACAAACTTCTTTCACAACTACCCGGTTCCAAAAACAGACTTCCCCGCAGATTTCGCAAAAACACCTCTTTCAACGATGAAGACTTAGAGCTGTCGCTTATGGAAACCCTTCCCGACAGCCCCTACCCAATGCCCCAACTCGCATACCACTACCTCTCGGATATTGACCTGACCAAACACGGAGAATTAGTCCATTCCAATATTGACTACAATCTTCAAAAATCGGTTATCGAAATACTCAACCGTCACTACAAGCACAACAGTCCCAATGGAATAGAGAACAGTGCTGTTTATATTTACAACTACAAGGACGAGCAGATAAAAGCATACGTGGGGAATCTCATGCAGTCGAAAGATGCAGCGATGGTTGACATGGTTAAGGCACAACGTTCCACGGGCAGTATTCTGAAGCCGTTTCTGTATGCAGCCATGCTTGATGACGGTGAACTGTTGCCGGAAATGATACTTCCGGATATTCCGATGAACATCTCCGGATATGCTCCAAAAAACTACTCCGGCGAATTCAGCGGTGCGGTCAAGGCCAACGATGCACTCGCAAAATCACTGAACGCACCGTTTGTGTATCTTCTGCGAAAATACGGAATCAACAAATTCTATAACGTGCTCAAAGACCTGAAATTATCCGGTCTAGTGTTCCCAGCCGACCATTATGGATTGTCGCTCATCCTCGGTGGAGCCGAAGCCTCACTCTACGATATTGTCAATGCCTATTCACACATGGCTCAAACCATGAAATTCACCGATGGAGAAGGGTCCACTACCGTCAAAAATCCAGTGTTCTCGCCTGCTGCCGTTTACCTCACCTTCCAAGCCATGAACGAACTGACACGACCAAGCGAACAACAAGCTGGTTGGCAGAATTTATCGTCATCACGGAAAGTGGCATGGAAAACCGGCACCAGTTTCGGATTCAAAGACGCCTGGTCGGTAGGTATTGTTGACGACTACGTAATAGGTGTGTGGGTCGGTAATTCCGATGGCGAAGGACGGACGGGGCTCACCGGCATCAATTCCGCAGCACCAATCCTCTTTGATATCCTCAACATAATGAATGCCAACCTGACTCTTCAAGATTACAACTGCGACTTCATCGAAGTGGAAGTCTGCGAAGAATCAGGACTTCCGAAATCCCAAGTATGCAATCACACCAAAACAATTCGTGTCCCCAACCACGAAACCATGACCGGTGTTTGCAGGTATCACAAGAAAATATTCCTTGACGAAACAAGACAATTCCGCGTCCAGCCCGACTGCTACAATATTGACATTGACAATTACGACATATATTTTGTACTGCCGCCAACAATGGAATGGTTCTATAAAAAAATCAACCCGACCTACCGTCGTCTGCCTCCTCTGTATCACGGCTGCCGCAATGAAAAAGATGACAGAATCATGTCGTTCATATATCCAGAAGAATCCATGACGCTTATCATTCCAACAGGAATTGAAGGGACAAAGCAGTCGATAATCTTTGAAATAGCGCACCGCAACCCGGAAAAGACAATCTACTGGAACCTGAACGACAAATATCTGGGTGCCACTACAAGCATTCACCAGATGCCAATCCAGGAGAAAAAAGGGAAATACCTGCTGCGCTGCATCGACGAGGACGGCAA
>JAFYJP010000064.1 GCA_017538085.1 Bacteroidales bacterium
CCAAGTAATGCAAGCATATTGATGAATGCTTCAGGATAGTATCCGGTTTCACGGTAACCTGAAGCGATTTCAGGCTGACTCATATCCTGCGGCCAACGCAGTGGAAATACAGGAAAGCCCAAACGATCCCCGTCTCTCTTACTGAGTTTGCCATTGCCATCCGGCTTGAGCAGCAATGGAAGATGAGCGAACTGAGGCATCGAGTCTTCCCAGCCAAAAGCCCTATAAAGCATAACATGCAGAGGCATTGAAGGAAGCCATTCCTCGCCTCTGATGACATGGCTGATGCGCATCAAATGATCATCAACTATATTTGCAAGATGATATGTCGGCATACCATCGGACTTGTAAAGCACCTTGTCATCGAGCGTGGATGTGTTCACACGCACTTCGCCACGAATCATGTCATGCAGCACAAGTTCCTCATTTGCAGGCATATTGAATCTCACCACGTATGGTTTGCCGGAATTAATCCATTCATCGAGTTCCTCTTTCGGCATCGTGAAAGAATTGCGCATTGACATACGGTTGATATAATCGTACTGCATAGAAGCCGATTTCTCGTCCTGAAGACGTTTGCGCATGGCATCCAATTCCTCCGGTGTGTCGATTGCATAGTAAGCACTGCCGTTTTCAAGAAGCTGTGCAACATATTTCTTATAGATTTCCTTACGTTCGGATTGGATATAAGGTCCGCAATCACCGCCGACTGAAACACCTTCATCAGGAATAATCCCGCACCAATGCAGTGATTCTATGATATAATCCTGAGCACCCGGCACAAAACGGGTTCTATCGGTATCTTCGATTCTCAGGAGAAACTTTCCATTGTTCTTTTTTGCGAACAGATAATTATAGAGGGCTGTTCTCACTCCCCCGATATGCAACGGTCCCGTAGGACTCGGGGCAAATCTAACCCGGACTTCTTTTGTCTCGTTCATTGTATATGCATCTAAATAAATATAGCCCTTCCATAAAATACAATGGCAGGGCTACATATAACTCAAAAGTAATGATTATTATTCTGATAATGGAACTACATTAACAAATGATTTGTCTCCTTCTCTTTTCTTGAAAACAACTGTACCATCGATTAAAGCGAAGAGAGTGTGATCCTTGCCCATACCAACGTTTTCGCCTGGTTTGTGCACTGTTCCCCTTTGTCTTACAATAATATTACCAGCCTTAACTATTTCGCTGCTGAACTTTTTGATTCCGAGACGTTTACTGTGGGATTCACGACCGTTACATGAACTACCCGCACCTTTCTTGTGTGCCATATCTTATAATATTATTTTAGTGGATTAAAAAATTATATTTTCTATTTCGATCTTTGTGAGATAAGTACGGTGACCGTTGAGGGTCTGCATACCTTTTCTTCTTATCTTTCTAAAAACCAAAACCTTATCATCTTTGAGATGTTGGAGCACCTTTGCTTCAACCTTAGCGCCTTCAACTTTAGGAGTACCTACAGTCACATGGCCATCAGAATCAACGAGCAATACGTTGTCGAAGACAACCTTATCCTCTTCTTTTGCATCAAGGCGGTTGACATATACATATCTACCCTTTTCAACCTTGAATTGCTTACCTGCGATTTCTACAATTGCATACATTATTACTTACTTTTTAAAATTAATTTTCCTACGAAAAAATCGGACTGCAAAGATACACCTTTTTTTTCAAAATCATTTATTTTTGCAAAAAAAATTATGAGCAGCTTATTTACCCCTTATAAACTTGGTCCTGTGACACTTCGCAACAGAACAATCCGTTCCGCCGCCTTCGAGGCAATGTGCAAAGACAACAGACCAACTGACGCTTTATACAACTATCATCTTTCTGTCGCCCGCGGAGGCATCGGTATGACCACACTGGCATACGCCGCCGTCTGCAGAAGCGGTTTGTCGTTCAACACACAGCTGCTGATGTGCGATGACATAATCCCTGACCTGCGGAGAATAACTGATGCAATACACAAAGAAAATGCCGCGGCATCCATTCAGATAGGTCACTGCGGTAATATGACGCACAGAAGCACCTGCGGACAGATGCCGATATCAGCAAGCAACGGCTTCAACCTATACTCGCCATCAATTGTCAGAAGAATGAGAAAATCCGAAATCTACGATGTGATAAATAGTTTCGGTGAAGCCACACACATTGCTTACGAAGCAGGCTTCGACTGCGTGGAGATTCATGCGGGTCACAGCTATCTTCTCAGCCAGTTTATGAGCGACAGACTCAACCACCGCAAGGACGAATTCGGCGGCAGTTTCGACAACAGAATCCGCTTTGCGAAACTGGCTCTCGAGGAGTGTCTGAATGCAGCTCAAGGTAAAATTGCCGTTATTCTCAAAATGAACATGCGTGACGGATGCAGACGCGGCATGGATATCGACGAGTCGATAGAACTTGCCAAGGTGTTTCAGAAAACCGGTGCCGATGGAATAGTCCTCAGCGGCGGATGTGTAAACAAAACTCCAATGTACGTCATGCGCGGCAGGATGCCAATCCATTCCTTCACCTATTCCATGCCACAATGGTGGCTGAAATTAGGCATCAGGATGTTCGGCAATGTGCTGATAAAGCCATATCCGTACAGAGACCTGTATTTCCTTGAAGATGCGATGCGTTTCAGAAAGGAGCTGCCTGACATGAACTTAATCTATGTCGGTGGAGTCTCTTCACGTGAAAGCGCCGACAAAGTCATTGACAGCGGATTTCAATTGCTGCAGATGGCGCGTTCGCTCGTCTGCGAACCCGACTTCGTCAACAAAATGCAGAACGATGCTCATTACGTCAGCAAATGCGAGCATGCAAATCACTGCGTGGCAAGCATATACAACCGTTGCATGATATGCCATCAGAACGAAACCGAACCGCTTCCTGCATCCATCACCAATGAAATCAACAGAATCGTCAGAGAGAACCAAAAGGGATAATCTCCAATGAGTACAGCATTGATTACAGGAGCCAGTTCGGGAGTGGGTTACCACTACGCAGTTCAGCTCGCCGAAAAGAATTATAACCTTGTGATTGTCAGCAACGAGCAGTCAATCAACGATGTGGCAGCCGAAATATCCGACAAATACAAAGTTACAGTTTGGCCTTTATGCCTCAACCTCGCCGACACCAATGCGGCAAGACGTCTCTTCGACTACTGTCAGGCAAACAGCATCGAAATAGAAATATTGATATGCAATGCAGGGATTTTTTTCTTCAAAGAATTCAACGATGCAAGCGATGAGGTAATAAGCACTATGACATTACTCCATGTTTATACCCCGACC
>JAFYJP010000065.1 GCA_017538085.1 Bacteroidales bacterium
CATCTTGCCGATGGACGTTATGCCTTGGTGGAATGCAAACTTGGCAGCAGGGAGATTGATGACGGTGCAAAGCACTTGTTGGAAATCAAGGAGCTGGTTGAAAAAAAGAATGAAGATGACGGCCAACCTAAATTGCGCATGCCAGACCTTCTTATGGTGCTGACGGGAGGTGAGATTGCCTACACCCGCACGGACGGGGTGAAAGTGGTTCCTGTTGGATGTTTGAGAAACTGATTGTTTGCAAATAAGCGCGACGACGTGACGTCTGTGCCTGAAAAATGATTTCAAAAAAAATTGTATCTTTGCAGATTTAATTGACATCACTAATTTAGATATATGTTACTTGATGGAAATACTTTTGTAATGATGGCCTCACAAGGGGCATCAGAACTAAAAAATAATTGTAAGGTAATTAATGATTTGAATGTTTTCCCTATACCTGACGGCGATACAGGGGATAATATGCTGATGACTATCGAGTCGGGCTGTCATGCAGCCAAAGACCGCTCTGACATGAACACCTCTTTGTCTGATGTGGCTCATACGATGTCATCGGGAATGCTTTTGGGCGCCCGCGGCAATTCCGGCGTGATTCTGTCACGTATTTTTGCTGGTATCTCCAAGGGATTGGACAAGGTTTCAAAAGCTACGGTCTCCGACTTCGCTCATGCTATGAACTGCGGTGTGAATGAGGCATACAATGCTGTTTCAGAACCTGTCGAGGGTACAATTCTCACCGTTCTCAAAGATGCTGTGAAAGTGGCAAATGACTCAAATTCAGACGATATAATCAATTATTTCAACGCCCTTCTTCCTGAGATGGAACAGTCTTTGGAACGTACTCCCGACTTGCTTCCGGTGCTTCATGATGCCGGTGTTGTTGACAGCG
Source organism: Bacteroidales bacterium (assembly GCA_017538085.1). Taxonomy (GTDB): domain Bacteria; phylum Bacteroidota; class Bacteroidia; order Bacteroidales; family BM520; genus RGIG7150. Next base: position 890 of record JAFYJP010000065.1, read on the forward strand.
GTGGCGCAGGCCTGCTGTGTATTTTCAGAGGTATGTATCAGGTATTGCAGGGAAATGTGTCTGAAAAAGATATAGCTGACGAATCAAGTGTAGAAAAGAAAATGCCTGCCGTCAATCTTGATGCTTTCACTTCCGATAGTGAATTGCTTTACGGCTATTGTACTGAGTTTCTGCTTCGTCTGCAAAAATCGAAGGTCAATCTTGATACGTTTGATGTGAATGAAATCATTGATTATCTGAATGCTGTGGGTGAATCTGTCGTCGCATTCCGTGACGGTTCCATCGTCAAAGTTCATGTTCACACAAAAACACCTGGCGACATTCTTTCACATTGCCAGCGTTGGGGAGAATTTCTTACCATAAAAATTGAGAATATGACTTTGCAGCATCACGGAACTACTACCCGTAATGCTTTCACAAAACAGAGAAAACCTTATGGTATTGTTACAGTTGCAATGGGGAAGGGGTTGGAAGACGCTTTCAAGGAAGCCGGTGCAGACTGTGTGATTAGCGGCGGACAGACTATGAATCCTTCGGCACAGAGTTTCATTGAGGCATTCGACAGTCTTGATGCTGAAACTATCTTTGTTTTTCCAAACAATTCCAACATCATCCTTACCGCCCAGCAAGCAGGTGAACTTTATAAGAAATCCAAAATTATAGTCCTTCCTTCCAAAACGATGGGCGAGGGCTATGTCGCTATAGCGTCTCTTGACACTTCTTCCAAGGATACTGATGCCATCGTAGCTTCAACGAAAGAAGTGATAAGTAATGTGTTCTGCGGAATGATTACCTCTGCAACGCGCAATTCCTCCATAAACGGACTTAACATCGAAAAGGATGACTATCTGGGACTCTTCAAGGGAGATATCGTCTCCAATGCAAAAAAATTGACAGATGCCACTATGCAGTTGTGCGCCAAAATGGATGTGGCCAACCATGACGTGGTCTTGATTTTTAGTGGTGAAGACGCCAATGAGTCTGACAATGAGGAGATTATATCCAATTTGCAACGTATTTATCCAAGAACAGAATTTATTTTGAATAACGGCAGTCAGCCGATTTATAATTATATTATTATCCTATGTTGACATTTTTTACAGATACCGATTTGGATTTCAGCCGCAAAGAGGCTGAAGAAAACGGTTTTAAACTTATAAGCATGCCGTACAGTTATGATGGCAAAACCATATACCCATACGTCGATTTTGACGAGTTTGACGGACATGCTTTCTATGACATGTTGCGCAATGGCGTGCTTCCTACAACCAGCGCAATTTCCGAAGTCGAATACCGTAATTATTTTGAACCGGAGTTTGCAGCCGGAAACGATATCCTTTACGTTCATTTCTCGGCAGCAATGACTGTCACTTTTGACGTAATGAACAAAGTGGTTGCCGAATTGAAGGCTAAATACCCTGAAAGGAAATTCTATGATATTGATGTCAAGGGAATTACGGTTATCGGTTATGCTATCACAAATGAAGCTCTCAAGCTTTACAAGGCTGGAAAAACTGCTGAGGAAATAGTGGAATGGAGCAAGACGGAAGTTGACCATTTCGCCATGTATTTCTTTGCCGACGATTTGAAATTCTTCCGCCGCAGTGGTCGTGTCAGTGGCCTCGCCGCAACGATGGGCGGTTTGATAGGCTTGCGTCCTATCATCCACATGAGCAGCGAAGGTAAAATGGTCAGCCTCGGCACTGTCAAAGGTCGTATTAAAGCGATGGAACGCCTAATCAATACAGTAGAGGAGATAGGCAGCGACTTCAAAAAATATCCTATATATATAGGTCATCTTGATGCTATGGATTTGGTTAACCAATTCTCGGATTTGCTAAAACAGAGATTCGGTAATGATTTGGATATAAAAGTTGTAGAAGTTAATCCTACAGCCGGCAGTCATTGCGGACCTAATGGCCTGGGTGTTTGTTTCCATGCACTGCACCGTTAATTCTACAGATTATGTTAAACATAAAAAGAAGAACCATTCAGGAAAGGTTGGCAAGGCGTCAATAC
>JAFYJP010000066.1 GCA_017538085.1 Bacteroidales bacterium
GAAGTGGCTGTCAAAATGAACGACCTTCCGGATTCGTTGAAAGATATGGTTAAAGGCGGAGGTTCCTTGACGGCACTTCCTATCATTGAAACACAGGCCGGTGACGTGTCGGCATACATTCCTACAAATGTGATTTCTATTACTGACGGCCAGATATTTCTTAATACCGACTTGTTCAATCAAGGCAACCGTCCTGCCATTGATGTCGGAATCTCAGTTTCCCGTGTCGGCGGCAGCGCACAGATAAAGAGTATGAAAAAGGTTGCCGGCACTTTGAAAATTGACCAGGCTCAATACCGTGAACTCGAAGCATTTACAAAGTTCGGTGAGGATATGGATGCAGTCACAAAAATGACTATTGACAAAGGCCGTAAGAATACAGTCTTGCTTAAACAAAACCTTCATCAAACATTGTTCGTCGAACATCAGATTGCCATTCTTTATTGCGGTACTCATGGACTTCTTGCAAATATAGATATTGGCAAGGTGCAACAGTTTGAAAAGGAACTGATTGGCAACCTTGAATCACTACACCGAAAAGATGTTCTTGATGTCCTGAAGGGTGGCGTTATCAACGGTGACGTGGAGAATATTTTGCAGGCAGTTGCATCTGATATCTGTAAACAGTTAGAATGATTTCATCATGGGATATCTTAATGAAATACGCTCACGCATCAACTCCGTCAATTCCACCCGACAGATAACGTCTGCTATGAAGATGGTGTCTTCTGCGAAGCACCATAAGGCTCAGAATGCAATTGACAGGTTTGCCGTATATCAACAGAATCTGCTGATGATGCTGCATGATTTTATGGATTACTGTGAAAGAGAAGACGTTAAGGTCGAAATACCTTTTTCCACTCCAAGGGAGGTGAAAAAGGTTGCAGTCGTAGCTGTTTCATCAAACATGAGTTTGTGCGGCGCTTTCAATGAAAATATTGCGAAGGAGCTTGCTTCAACGATGGAAGGATATAAGTCATTGGGATGGAAAAATGTGCTGATATATCCAATCGGACTGAAAATTGCCCAAAAAACTGCAGCATATCCGAATGTTTACGGCAATGTTCTCAACGATATGATAAAAAAACCGAAATTTTCTGAGACGGTCAAACTTACCGAGCACCTTGTGAATCTTTATTCCAAGGGCGAAATTGACAGGATTGAACTAATTTACAATCACTGCAAGTCGAGTTCAAAACAGATTGTGCTGCGTGAGACTTATTTGCCGGTTTTATCCGATGATTTGAAGAAAATGTTTCAGGAAGGGACAAAAATGATAAAAGGGAAATACTCATCACAGTTCCTGCTTGAACCTGACCCGCAAACTCTTATCAATGCTTTGATACCTAAGATAATAAGAATAAAGTTGTACTCCGTCTTGCTCGATTCTGCTGCTGCCGAACAGTCGGCTCGTATGATGGCAATGCAGATTGCCACCGATAATGCTGATGAATTGTTGCAGTCGCTTAGAATCCAATATAATAAACAACGTCAGCAGGCAATTACAAATGAACTGCTTGACATCATGGGCGGAACATCCTTAAGAGATAATTGAAACAATTATGGAAAATAACATATCATTACTTATAATTTATACTGGTGGAACCATCGGGATGATTCCCAACGAAAAAACAGGTGCTCTTGAGCCATTCAATTTCGAAAACCTTTACAATCAGCTTCCTACGCTGAAACGTTATCCGTATCAAATTGATTTCTACAGTTTTGACCCTTTGATTGACAGTTCCGATGTCACACCTGAATTTTGGATAAAGATAGTGGATGTGATAGAACAGCGTTATGAGCATTACGATGGGTTTATCATCCTTCATGGCACTGATACGATGGCATATACTGCATCGGCATTGAGTTTCATGTTGGAGAATCTGAATAAGCCAGTAATCCTTACCGGTTCTCAACTTCCACTTGGCATGCTTCGTTCCGATGGCAGGGAAAATCTGCTCACATCCATTGAAATTGCTGCTGCCCAAATAGATGAAACTCCGGTGGCTCCAGAAGTGTGCATATATTTTCAGGACTTTCTGTTCAGAGGCAACAGGACATCAAAAAACAGTTCTGAGAACTTTGATGCCTTTCAGTCAGGAAATTATCCGCCTCTTGCCGCTGTCGGCATAGACGTGAAATACAATTTTGATAGTATCATAAAGCCAAATTTCAAGAAATTGAAGGTTTCGCACCGGATGGACAACAATGTTGCCACGTTGAAACTGTTTCCTGGCATCTCGCAGGCTACGGTGAGAAGTATATTGCATATCGAAGGTTTGAAGGGGCTGGTGCTTGAAACATACGGCAGCGGTAATTCGCTGTCTGCACCGTGGTTTATTGAGATGTTGCAGGATGCAATCAACAGGGGAGTGGTAATAGCGGATGTGACCCAATGCAAGCGGGGCTCAGTGATAATGCACAAATATCAGGCAGGCTTGCAACTTGCCGAGATAGGCGTTATCAGCGGCGCTGACATAACCTATGAGTCGGCTGTCACGAAATTGATGTATCTTTTCGGAAAAGGATATTCTCCGGATGAGGTTAAAAAATATTTTGCAATGCCGCTTCGTGGCGAGATGATGGCCTGACAGAAATTGATAACTACACTAGCTAGAAGTTACAAATGACTGTTAAGCATCTATGTTTGCGTATTTTGCATTCTGTTCGATAAACTCACGTCTTGGCGGGACATCGTCACCCATAAGCATTGAGAAGATTCTGTCGGCTTCGAGGGCATTTTCGATTGATACCTGACGCAGAGTTCTCGTGGCCGGATCCATTGTCGTTGCCCAAAGTTGTTCAGGGTTCATTTCACCAAGACCTTTGTATCTCTGAACTTTGACGTTTTTTTCCTCACCGCCGAGTTCGGCAGTAAGTTGGTCACGTCCTTCTTCATTCCATGCATAATGTTCCGTCTGACCCTTTTTCACCATGTAGAGTGGAGGGGTTGCAATGTAGATATAACCGTTTTCAATCATTTCTTTCATGTAACGGAAGAAGAAAGTCAGGATAAGTGTGTCGATGTGGCTTCCATCGACATCGGCATCGGTCATGATTATTACTTTATGGTATCTCAGTTTTGAGAGGTTCAATGCCTTGCTGTCTTCCTCTGTTCCGATGGTGACACCGAGTGCGGTATAGATGTTTTTGATTTCTTCGCTTTCAAACACTCTGTGCTGCATGGCTTTCTCAACGTTGAGGATTTTACCTCTCAAAGGAAGTATTGCCTGATACATTCTGTCACGTCCCATCTTTGCTGAACCGCCTGCGGAATCACCCTCGACGAGGAACAATTCGCATTCTGCAGGGTCTTTTGCAGAACAGTCGGCAAGTTTACCTGGAAGACCTGAACTTGACAGGACATTCTTGCGCTGTACCAGTTCACGTGCCTTACGTGCTGCGTGACGTGCTGTGGCAGCCAGGATTACCTTGTCAACGATAAGTTTCGCTTCCTTAGGATGTTCTTCGAGATAGTAGCCAAGATGTTCGCTAACTATCTGGTCAACAGCACCAGCCACTTCGCTGTTGCCGAGTTTGGTTTTAGTCTGACCTTCGAACTGCGGCTCTGCCACCTTGGCTGAAACAATGGCTGTGAGACCTTCACGGAAGTCATCACCGTTGATGTCGAATTTCAGGTTGGAGAGCATCTTCATCTGGTCGGCATAGTTTTTCAGGGTCTTTGTCAAAGCTCTTCTGAAACCTGTCAGATGCGTGCCGCCTTCAACTGTGTTGATATTGTTGACGTAAGAATGTACGTTTTCAGAGAATGAAGTGTTGTATTGCAGGGCAATCTCCAAGATTATTCCATTCTTTTCCCCTTCGATATAGACAGGTTCGGGGATAAGTCTTTCGCGGTTTTCATCGAGATATTTGATGAAATCGATGAGACCGTTTTGTGAGTAGAACTCTATGACTTTGTCTTTGTTGTCGGCATCGGAGCGATGGTCGCATAGTGTCAGGCGGATGCCTTTGTTGAGGTATGCCAGTTCACGGAGGCGAGTCGCGAGTATTGATGCGTCATAAATGGTTTCAGTAAATATTGTGTCATCAGGTGTGAAGGTTACGATGGTGCCGCGTTTGTCGGTTTCGCCGAGTTCTCTCACGCTGTACAGAGGCTTACCGCAGGCATATTCCTGTTGAAAGATTTTGCCGTTACGATAGACTTTAACTTCGGTGTGCTTTGACAATGCGTTGACGCAGGATACACCTACACCGTGAAGACCACCGGAAACCTTGTAGGAACCCTTGTCGAACTTGCCTCCGGCATGGAGTATGGTCATAACCACTTCCAGGGCGGAGCGTTTTTCCTTCGGATGCATGTCGGTAGGAATACCACGACCATCATCCGTCACACGTATAGAATTTCCTTCAAGAATTTCAACATCAATGTTGTGACAATATCCACCAAGTGCTTCATCTATTGAGTTGTCAACCACTTCATATACGAGGTGATGAAGTCCTCTTGAACTTATGTCACCGATGTACATGGCGGGACGTTTTCTGACTGCTTCAAGCCCTTCCAGCACTTGTATGTTTTCGGCACTGTATTTTTCTTCTATTTCGCTCATAATCAGATTATAAAAAGATTTGCAAAAATACAAAAAAAAGTCTGAAAAAGGAAGAAAAAACTTTCAACAACTTATGAACAAATAAACGTGGTTATCACGTTTATTTACAGTGAATTACATGCTCAATGTGATGCCAACCATGGCATTGATAGGATATATCGGATAGCAGTACCAAAGCTGGGCTTTGTTGTTGAAATGAAGCATGTTGTTGATGTTCAGCCATACGCTTATTACATCGTTTATTGAATAGTCTGCCGATAAGTTCATGTTGTATAAAGGTTTCAATGTAACCAGACCGCCGGAAACACCATACACATCCTTATCCACTCTGCTCCCGAGGCAGAAAGCTTCAAGTCCCAGTGTGAGTTTGTCGTTGAGCAGTTTGTATCTTGCATCGGCAAATACTTCAAATAAAGGCAGATTGTATAATTGTGTTGCAGATGAGCCTTCTTTTATCTTGGCTGAATAATAGTTTCCGTGAAGGTTGAAAAGCAGGTTCTTCTTGGTGTCCACAGTCACATCGGCAGATAAAACCAACTCATTCAAGTTGACGTACTGTATTACGAATTCATTAAGTGAAAGGGTAGTACCTGCGCCTGCGTACTGCTTGAAAATATTAGAAGTGTACAGCGGCAGGTTTTCAATGATTATGTACTTTGCATTTGCCGAGAAATTGACGAATTTGCATATCTTTGAATCAAAACCGGCATATATGTTGAATTTTGTATCGGTAACTTTGGCAAGATAATCGTTGTTTATTGAAGAATTTGCTTGTCGGCTGATGACATGAGGAGTTGCAATGTAGTGATTTGCGTTGAACAGATTTTTGAAGGTGTTGCGATTGCTACTGCCATTTACTCCGATATGGATGTTGAAAGTCTGTGGGATGATATTGGCTTTCACTTGAAATATAGGGTGAGCTTTGAATTTCGTTTCTTTTGAGTTGTTGCCGTTTTGTGTGTAAAGAGCAAAATCACCGCCTATGTTGAAGTCGAAAGCACCTGTGCTGAACATATATACAGGGGAGAGACTGGTGAGGAAATTGTTGCTTGTCAAAGCATTCGTGGAGACGAACTGCATCAGGAAGTTTATGTTCAACAGGTCGTTGTCAAGCCATTTCATATTACGGTTGAAATTTGCAGGCAGACTTATTATATGCTCTCTGTCGGAGTATTTGTCCTGCAGGTAGGAATATTGCAGTGAGACATTGTAATTCGACTGACCACGTTGAGCGTTGAACAAGGCGATTTCAGCATCTATCATGTCAACAGTCTGATGAATGGAGTCATCAGTTAATGCGTCAAAATCGTATTTCGATGCCAATGAAGGATCCACGCCATAGTAATGAAATCCTTCACGGGTGTAACTGATTGATGGGGCAAGGAGCTGTTTCCCAATCAAGAAATTACCATATCCGGCGACTTTAGTCGAACTCATGGTGTTGTTGGGCACATTTTTCATCTGTCGCCATGCTGAGTTGTGATAAAGGCTGAATCCACCCCATATTTTTTTCTTCTGAACGGAATTTACGTTGATGTCAACAAGTGGCTCCAAATTTGTACCGAATCCTACAATCGCCGAAAGAATGTTTTTCTTTGCAGTTTCATCATAGTTGACTGGCTGAAGCAGTTCAAGCTTTGCAGGCATCTTGAGGAAAGATGAATACTTGAATGGTTCATAGTTGTACTCTGGCGTCGTTTTGTCAAGCTTTATCTTGTAATTTTCCGGCTCCGTGTTTATTTTGTTGGCATCGTTTACCGATGGCTGATATGGAGCTGTAATGTCGATTTGTTCGTTATAAGTCTGAGCGTATGCTGAAGTTATGGCAAACATACTGAATGCCAGGACTGTTAAAAAGATTCTTTTATTCATTTTTGTTCAATGCGTTTAATTTTGCCTGGGCTTCATCCTTTAAGTCTTGGCCCTGATAGTTGTCAATGATACTCTGCAAAGTCTGTTTGGCCTGGAATTCATTGCCTGTCTTGGTGTATATGTCAGCGAGCAGTATGAAGCCTTTTGCATACCAATAGTCATATTCACCATAGCTTTGAATAAGGTCGAATGTCTCGGTTTCGGCTTCATCGTACTGTGCCTTGTTATATTTTATTAAACAGCACAAATACTTGGCTTCAGCGCTTCTCTCACCTTGGTATCCGGCAGCGATTTCAGCAAATTCTGTATAGGCTTTGTCGGTTTTCCCAAGATTATACAAGGCTTGAGCGTAATAGTATTTTGCATCATCTTTGATTTCATCCGCGTTGGACTGATTGTTCATAACAGTTTCAGAAACGGTTAACAGTTTCTGATAATCAGGAAGATAATAATAGCAGTACATCAGTTCTGTATTTGCATCATCAATGATATAGTCATATTCGGCATTTGAGATGACCTGTTCGAACAGAGAGGCTGCCGAGTTGTAGTTTTTCTTATAGCGTTGTATCTTAGCGGCTTTCAGTCTTGCATTTTCAGCATAAATGGAAGGGGTTCCGTTATATACAACTGCGTAATGTTTAAGGGCTTCGTCATATTTTTTCTCATTGAACAAACATTCGCCGAGATAGAAATTAACATCTGAAACGTATGAACCATTCGGATATTTGTTGAGGTATGCAATGCAGGCATCCTTAGTCTTAGTACCTTGTCCGGAGAGATATAAATTTTGGACTGCTGCGTAGCTGAGCGAGTCGGCTTCAGAGGTGGATGTCTTGATGTTTGCAGTATTGTTGGTAAAATTCAGATAATCATCGACATTGCCTTCTTCAACGTAGATGTTTTTCAGAAGCACCAAGCATTCGGAGGCTTCTTTGGAACCTGGATATTTTGTGACAACGTCCTTGAACTGTTCAATTGCTTTTGCATTGTCATTCTGGTTGTAATAAAGCATGCCGAGTTTCTGTTTTGCCTTGCCTACGAGAACATTCTTAGGATATTCGCTGATGAATTTTTTGTAGGTGTCAATGGCTTCTGGATTTTTATTTGCGAGAGTGTATGTGTTTCCGAGCTCGAAGAGGGCGCTGTTTCTCATCGAAGTCTGTTTAGGCATTGCGACAATCTGTTTCAGAGTTGAAATCTTGTCCGAAAGTTTGTTCATTGCTCCGTATGCCAATGCCTTGTAATAAAGTGAATAGTCGTTTTTATTACCGTTGTACGACATTGCCTTGTCGTATGCTGTGATAGCATTGTTGTGTTTCTGCTGTATGAAATTGCAGTCGCCGATTCTGTTGTACGCATCGGCAACTATGGTTGGAGCAGTGTTTTTGTTGTCCGATTTGACAAATTGATTAAAATAGTTTTCGGCAGATTTATAATCTTTCTGTTTGAAATTACAGTATGCGAGAGAATATTTTGCAGTATTGTAATATGTGGATTTTTGGGCGGATGGCATTTCAATGAATGATTTGTAGTTCGCCTTGGCCTTGTCGAGTTTATTCTGGCAGTAATAGCTTTCACCAATCCAGTATGTGGCATCAGCTGCAAGCTGTGGGTCTTGAGGGTATGTTTTTGATTTCTCAAGAAGTGTTATGGCATTTGTGTATTTTTTGTTTTTGAAACTGCTGATGCCGCTTGAATAGTTTATTTTTTGATATGCTGATTTCAGTTCCGGTGTAAGGGTGTTGAGACTTTCAATCGCCTCAAGAGCCTGTCGATAGTTGTTTGTCGAAATGAAAAGTTTTGCAAGATAGGAGTATGCCTCCTCTTTTCTTTCGGAATCTGGGTTTTCGTTGAGATAATTCTGAAGGATTGCCAATGCATCATTGTAAGGGTCAATACCTGACTCATAGACGAGTTTAACGTAATTGAACAGGGAATTTTCAGTGATTTCCTTATCGTACTGCAGTTTATATGCATTGTGAAATGCTGTGGCTGCGAAATTATTATTGTTCGTCATCATCTGGCAGATACCGCTGTGATAGAGTGCGTTCTGACTTAGGACGTCCTTGTTGTCGGCTGCATTTTCAAAGTAAGGAATCGCCTTGTTGTATTCTTTTTTTGTGTAATATGAGTAGGCAAGTTGATAGCTTTCTTCAGGTGACAAACTGTTACTGACTGATTCATAGAGTTCTATCGCTTTGTCGAAGTTACCTGTCTTGTAGAAAGCATCGGCAAAGATTTTTATGTTTTCCTGATTGTCTTTTTTCTCTTTTTTGCTTGTTCCGACCAAGTCTTTGTTATATGCGTCGATAACAGCGTCGTATTGTCGTTTCACCGAATTTATTCTGGTGATGTATTGGAGAGAAGGGTTACGGAGGTCATGATTATCGGTAAGAGTATTGAAATAATTTAGAGCCGCATCGTAATTGCCTTCATCGTAAATTATTGTGGCATAGTAATATGTGGCTGCATTACTATATTCGGAATTGTTGCCTATGGCTTTGTAAAAAGCGTTTTTGGCGTCTTCGGTTTTTTTGCCTTTGAGATAACAGTAGCCTACCTTGTAATAATATTCATCGAGCAGATCGCTGTCAATATTTCTAGTCTCGATGCTTTGGAAAGTCTCCAATGCTGTTTTGTAGGATTTATTTCCGAACTGGATTTGTCCCATAGCGAATCTTGCCTCGTTGTTGTGAATATTTTCCGGGTAGTTGCCGAGGAAGTTGTTGAAATAGATTTCAGCGAGGTTGGTATCACCCACGAGTTTGTGACACATTGCGAGATAATAGCTTGAGGATGACTTCTCGAAATATGTGGCCTGCATGTTGTTTGAGCTCAAATCCTCGAACAGATTCATCGCGGCGGTATAGTTGTGTAGTTCATACAATTCCATAGCCTTGATGAATTTCGGTGACAGTTGTGACGATGAGACCTGATTCTGACAGAAGGCGACAGAAGAAGTCAAAATGAAGGCTGTGGCAGCTAAAATATGTTTGAGTTTCATAAAGAAATGTGTTTAGATTATATAACTGCAAAGATATAATTTTTATTGTTAGCTTGAAAAATAATTGTACTTTTGCAGAGTGGTTTGTTCTATCGCTGCGAAGAGATTCGGAGAGGAAAGTCGGGACAACACAGAGCACCATACTTCCTAACAGGAAGGGGCAGGGGAGACTCTGTCACAGATAGCGTCGCAGAAACTATACCGCCGTGGGATTTTATTTCGCGGTAAGGGTGAAAACGTGAGGTAAGAGCTCACGCTATGATATGGTGACATATTGTGGGGACAAGCCTTATGGGTTGAAATGCCAAATAAACCGGAGAGTCTGCGTTGCAGGCTAAGGGTTGCTCGTCCGATTCCGGAGGGTAGGCAGATAGAGGTGCGTGGTGACTCGCATCGTAGATAAATGATAGGACACGACAGAATCCCGCTTATAGAGCCACAAGGAAATCTTCCGGGTTTTCTCGGAAGATTTCTTTTTTTTTTCAAAAATTAACTATCTTTGTGGCATGAAAATTTGAAATTCTAAATAATTAACAAACTAAAATCAATCAAGTATGAAAAAAAGTACAAAAATTATGCTCGTTGTTACGGGCATTCTCCTCATCGTTTTGGGTATCGTTTGCATCTGCAATCCAGTCGAGACCCTCTTCTCAATGGCATGGCTTATAGGTTTCTTAACACTCTTTTCAGGTATCAGTAAACTGGTATTCGGACTTAGAACGCAGAATTTCATGCCCAACAGCGGCACACGCGTCCTGACAGGCGTTTTTGATGTCTTGTTTGGTATCTTCATGTTGTGCAATAACGTTTTCGTTGCCGTATCGCTTCCTTTGATTTTCGCTATATGGCTCATTATTGAGGGTATTATTATTGTGGTTCTGTCGTTCGACTACAAAAAAGCTGATTTTCAAGGTTGGTGGTGGCTCTTGCTGATGGGTATCGCTGTGGCTGTCCTCGGTTTCTTTGCCATGAAGAACCTTGAGGTGACTGGTATGACCATGTCGATTTTGTTCGGTTGCGGTGTCTTGCTTCTCGGTATTGCTTATATCGTTGCCTTCTTTGGCATCAACAAGTTTCAAAAGAAAGTGAAACAGGCTAAAGAAGCTTTCCGCGAATCAATCGATTACAAAGGGTAAAAAGTGAATTTCATAAAAAAAAAGCTTGCGGTCGCAAGCTTTTTTTTTTACACTTTCAAGGCAGAGATGCAAACTCTTTCACCACGTCTTCTGTCATGCGTTGCACAGTCCATTCGTCCAACGGAATGGCTCCGATGGAGCGATAGAATGCCAGTGATGGTGCATTCCAGTCGAGACATATCCATTCCATGCGACCGCAATTGCGCTCAATAGCGATGTCTGCCAGGTATTTCAGGATTGC
>JAFYJP010000067.1 GCA_017538085.1 Bacteroidales bacterium
ACGAACTCGCAAAGATACATCTTTTTCACCCCCTCCGTGTCCACTTTTTTGAGAGCAACAGCTCCGGACGTCGGACGAGTTCAAGGATTACGAGATAGGGTACAAAAGACTGGACATGGAGGATATGTAATAGCGAGAGGTCGCTACAGGCATGACCTACATCATGCGACTCACGCCTGAGTCCACTGCGGCTTTCGACACGGCAGATGCCACATATTCCTTGAGCCTCGGGTCGAATGGGGTAGGAATGATATAATCCCTGCCGAAATGTAGTTCGGTCTTGTTGTATGCCTTAAGCACTTCTTCAGGTACTGGCTGCTTTGCCAAGAGTGCCAGCGCCTTGGTGGCGGCGACTTTCATTTCTTCGTTGATGGCTCTCGCCCTTACGTCAAGTGCTCCTCGGAAAATGAACGGGAATCCCAATATGTTGTTGACTTGGTTAGGGTAGTCGGAACGACCTGTGGCCATGATTATGTCCTGTCTCACCTTGAAGGCCTCCTCAGGAAGTATCTCCGGAACAGGATTCGCCAATGCAAATATTATAGGCGTGTCACCCATTTTTTTCAGCAGTTCCGGCTTCAGCGCACCAGCCTTAGAAAGCCCTAAAAACATATCGGCACCGTCAATGGCTTCATCCAAAGTGGCTATCTCTCTGTCGGTGGCGAAAAGCGCCTTGTATTTGTTGATGTCGGTTCTCTTTTTGGTGATGACACCTTTGCTGTCGAGCATGACGATGTTCTCACGTCTGATTCCCAGATTGATATACATTTTTGCACAGGCAATGGCGGCGGCACCGGCACCGCTTATGACAACTTTTATGTCGGAAATGTTCTTGCCTGCTATCTCTGCGGCATTGAGAAGGGCAGCACCGGTAATAATGGCTGTGCCGTGCTGGTCGTCGTGCATGACCGGAATGTCAAGCGCGGCTTTCAGCTTGTCTTCTATCTCAAAACATTCGGGAGCTTTTATGTCTTCGAGATTTATCCCGCCGAATGTGCCGGCAATGGACTTGACAATCTCAACTATCTTGTCCGGGTCTTGTTCGTCAATCTCAATATCCATGGCATCAACGTCAGCAAACACCTTGAACAGCAGACTTTTCCCTTCCATCACAGGCTTCCCTGCTGCAGCACCTATGTCGCCAAGCCCGAGAACTGCCGTTCCGTTGGATATGACTGCAACGAGATTGCCTTTTGCAGTGTATTTATAGACATCTTCCGGATGTTTCTGTATCTCGAGACAAGGTGCGGCAACGCCCGGAGTGTAGGCGAGTGTGAGGTCCATCTGCGTGGAACTCGGTTTTGTAGGTATTATCTCCAATTTGCCTGGACGACCTTCTGAGTGATATTCAAGTGCTAATTTATTTATATCTTGCATTTTGCTGATTGTTAATGGTTTGTTAGATGTTGAGGTATGATTTCATCTCGTCTCTGAGTTCCATTGCCTTTATTCCTGCGACTTCATCAAAGTTGTCATCTTTCGATGCGAAAATGATGCCTCTCGACGAATTGACTATCAGTCCGCAGTCGTTGTTAAGTCCGTATTTGCAGACTTCAGCGAGACTGCCTCCCTGTGCTCCGACACCGGGAACCAGCAGGAAGCTGTCGGGTATTATCTGACGGATGCCTGAAAGCATCTCGGCTTTGGTCGCACCGACCACATACATCATATTGTCGGTGTTTCCTCCCCATTTCTCGGAAGTTTTTATTACTGTCTCATAGAGATGTTCGTTGTCATGTTCGATAAACTGAAAGTCGTATGCACCTTCGTTGGATGTCAGTGCAAGCAGAATCACCCATTTCCCTTCAAACTGAAGAAAAGGGGAGACCGAGTCTTTGCCCATATATGGGGCAACCGTGACAGCATCGAAATCCATAGTCTCGAAAAACGCCTTTGCATATTGTTTTGAGGTGTTTCCAATATCTCCCCGTTTTGCATCAGCAATGATGAATATGCTCGGGTCAACTTGGCGAATATAGTTCACTGTTTTTTCGAGGGCTTGCCATCCTTTGCTGCCGAGACTTTCATAAAATGCCACGTTAGGTTTGTAGGCGATGGCATATTTGTATGTGCTGTCAATGATTCTCTTGTTGAATTCCCATATAGGTTCATCATATTTGAGAACGCACTGCGGCAGTTTTGACATGTCGCTGTCAAGACCTACACAAAGAAATGATTTCTTGTTTTTGATATTCTGTATAAGTTGCTGTCTTGTCATTGTTTATGGCTGTTACTTTAAGTTATTGTTGATTATCTTCTTCGAGAGAAGCCTTAAGTCTTTCTGCATTTTCGGCAATCTGCAGTGCATCTATGAATTCCTGTATATTGCCGTCCATTATGCTTGGAAGATTGAAGGCGGAATAGTTTATTCTGTGGTCGGTGACACGTCCTTGAGGATAATTGTAGGTTCTGATTTTTGCCGAACGGTCGCCGGTTGAAACCATGGTCTTTCTTTTGCTTGAGATTTCATCAAGGTATTTCTTGTATTCGATTTCATAAAGACGAGTACGAAGGACCTCCAATGCTTTCTCGAAGTTTTTTATCTGTGATTTCTGGTCCTGGCATGTGACGATGATGCCGGTAGGGATGTGGGTGAGTCGGATTGCCGAATATGTAGTGTTTACTGACTGTCCGCCAGGTCCTGACGAGCAGTAGGTATCCTTTCTAATATCCGACATTTTCAGTTCGAGGTCGAATTCGTCAGCTTCCGGCAATACCACTACTGACGCAGCCGAAGTATGTACACGGCCTTGGGTTTCAGTCTGTGGCACACGCTGCACGCGATGTACACCGCTTTCATACTTCAATTGCCCATAAACATCTTCTCCCTTGACATTGAATATGACTTCCTTGTAACCGCCTACAGTTCCGTATGTCGCACTTACAGGTTCTATCTGCCAACCGCGTGTCTCACAGTATTTTATGTACATGCGATGTAGGTCTCCAGCGAAGATGCTGGCCTCGTCACCGCCTGTCCCAGCCCTGATTTCTATAATGGCATTCTTATGGTCGGTAGGGTCGTTAGGAAGAAGCAGAATCTGGAATTCATCTTCCATTTTCGCCTTCTTTTCGGTCAGCTCTGCTATCTCTTCCTTCGCCATAGTCCTCAT
>JAFYJP010000068.1 GCA_017538085.1 Bacteroidales bacterium
ACCTCCGCAGCCTGGATCCGCGAAATGGAAAAGCCAGTCGAAGATGACGAGGATGACGAAGATGAACACCATGAACATGAACATCATGGTCACGAACACCATCATCACCATGAGGATGAGGGCGAAGCTGAAGAATATGGAATAAGCACTTTCGTATATTACAGACGTCAACCTTTCGACATTGTCAAGTTTGACACCTTCGTTACCAACAAATGGCCTGCCAACGTCATACGCTCAAAAGGGCTATGCTGGTTTGCAAGCGACAACGACATGTCATACCTCTTCGAACAGTCAGGGGTAAGCAAACAACTCAGTGAATGCGGCCAATGGTACGCCACAGCCCCTAAGTATGAGTTGGAACAAATGATGGCGCAGGATCCGTCACTACGCCGCGATTGGGACGACAAAGTCGGCGACCGCATGATAAAACTCGTATTTATCGGTCAGCATATAGACAAAGAACAAATAACCGACGCCCTCGACCGCTGTCTGTACTAATCGGAATATAAACCGGAAACTATTTCCTACGGACCACGGAAGCTCCCGAAGAGTCTATGTCTTCAATTGATGCATTTCCGGAATAAATCAGTTTGCTGGCTCCCGACGCTTTACATTTTATCGTGCCGCTACAGTCAACATCAGCATGACTTGCACCCGAGATATCTGCATTCAAATCCGTAATCTGCCTGCCCTCAAGATGTGATGCACCACTCAACTTCAACCTCAACTGCTCGACAATGCCGTCAAATCTGATGTCAGAAGCCCCTGAAACACTGATTGACGCATCGTCGGAATTTAACGTGCCGTCATATTTTGATGCACCGCTGAAATTCATTATCAACTTTCGAGCCTCAACATAACCATAATGTTTACTTGCACCTGATATATTGGCAATAATACTTTTGGAGATAATGTCACCCTTCAAATAAGACGCACCAGTTAATTCTATCGATAAATCATCAACAGACAAAGGATTACCGCATACAAATGACGATGCCCCGCTGAGCTTGATATCCTTTATTCCATCTTTAAAAGGCAAATAAACCTTAATCGAAGATTTTTTGTTGTCGGAACTTTCTAAACTTATATTTTCCCGCATAGTAAATACAAGACAGTTTCCCTTAATCTTATACTGAAAATATTGAATAAGCGCCTCATCAGCTTCCACATACGCCATCGAGACAGTATCGCTCATGAACACATTAATTGCCCTACTGACATCAATTTCCGTATAATTATCATCTATCTGCAAAGTTTGTGTAACGCTCTTGCCGGTTAATTTGACTTTTATTGCATACGAAGAACATGCAATTAACAATATCATCGTCAGAATAAGAACTTGAATTTTTTTCATATCTAATACTTGTTTTATTTTAATAATATGACGCAAAATTAATAATAAGGTTACATAAAATCAATATTTTTGCATTTTAAAACATCATGCAGACAGATTTAAACAAACAGAACAATTTTCACTATGACGATTCAGCCGACCTTCTGTTGGTCAATGGTCGCATATACACTGTAGATGAGCATTTTACGGTTGTTTCGCAGATGGCTGTTAGAGATGGCAAAATAGTTTATACAGGCAATAACTTCAAAAGTAAAGCAAAGGAAACCATTGACCTGCAAGGCAAATGTGTTTATCCCGGATTCATTGATGGTCACTGCCATTTCGTCTATTTCGGCGAAACTCTCGTCAGATATATCAATCTCAAGGGATGTTCTTCCTTCAACGAAGTCATTGAAAGACTTCAACAGCACAACAATAACGATTCCAACTGGATTATCGGTCAGGGCTGGGACCAAAATCTATGGACTTCGGAAAACGGCAGTCAGCCATTTCCCGACAATAAGATGCTCAACCAGCTTTTCCCTGATAAATTCATCCTACTGTCAAGAGTTGACGGACATGCAGTCCTTGTCAATGATAACATATTGAACCTTATCAATATGAATAAAGAAAGCGGTAATCCAAAAGGCATACTTCTCGACAATGATGCCGACATTGCAAAAGCCGCAATCGCTCCGCTCACTGACGGACAGCTTAAGACAGCACTTCTGAAAGCCGAGTCTGTTTGTTTTGACAACGGTCTGAGCAGCATCACTGATGCAGGATTAGACAAGCATACTATACTGACAATCAAGAAGCTGCAGGATGAAGGCATAATGAAGATAAAAGTCAATGCCATGGCAAATCCTGACTCCACATTCGATTTCTTCATTAATCAAGGCAAATTAGAAACCGACCGGCTGAAAGTACAATCTGTAAAACTATACACCGACGGAGCTCTCGGCTCACGTGGAGCCAAACTTCTGCAGCCATATACCGACTCACCTGAAACAGAAGGATTTATAGTTAAAGATGACAGTTTTTACAGGCAGATATGCCGTAAAGCCATTGACTCAGGATTTCAGGTATGCACTCATGCAATCGGTGACGGCGGTGTGCGGCACACATTGGATATTTATTCTGAATTTTTATCTGAAAACAACGACCTACGCTGGCGCATAGAACATTCTCAGATAGTGGATAGTACTGATTTCCAACGATATGGAAAGTTGAATATCATTCCTTCAATTCAGGCAACTCACTGCATTGACGATATGTCCTGGGCCGGAAAATACATCGGAACACAACGCATCAGGAATGCCTATCCCTATAGGCGACTGCTCAGCGAAAACAACTGGTTGGTGAATGGCACCGATTTCCCTTGGTCGAATATGAATCCTGTGATTACATTCTATTCTTCCGTTGCACGTCAGGATATTGACGGGAATCCGAAAGAAGGATTTCAACCACACGATGCGCTGACACGAGAACAAGCCCTTCGCTCAATAACCATTTGGGCTGCAAAAGGACAGTTCGAAGAAAATGTCAAAGGAAGCCTCGAGACAGGCAAATGCGCTGATTTTGTCATCCTTTCCGAAGACCTGATGACCGCACCTTTATCACAGATACCAAATACGGAAATGCTCTCGCTTTATATTAACGGCGAAAAAATAAGATAAACCTGCCTCAATTATCTTCCAGGAGTGAACGAGATTCCAAGCGATATAGGCTTTATCTTGTTACCCACCGAGGCTTCATATACTGAAATCAATGAATATGAGGCATATACGTTAAACCAACGCCAACCGACTCTGACAACCGGACATAATCCAAAATTCGACAGATTCTGAAGATTGTATTTCTTGTACTTATACACCTCAGTCGTGCCATACAGGAAATCAGTGCCGTTGTATTTCGTATTGGAGGCAATCTTAAAGTCCAATCGCATTCCGGCAGTGAATCTTATTCCATTCTTTGCACAATAGAACAACTCCACTGGAACACCGACATACGCAACACACATCTTGTTTTTAGTATATGAGACAACACCCAACGAATCCAATTTCATGAAATAATAATCATTCCAACTGTCCTTCCACAAATCGGTAGGTATAGCATCCTTTGGTACTGCATCGGAGTAAAAATTGTGCCATGTCATTGCGCCGCCAATTGAGAACGAAAAATCCGATTTCCCCACAGGTA
>JAFYJP010000069.1 GCA_017538085.1 Bacteroidales bacterium
AGAGTTCGTGGATTTACACAGGATGATGCTCACATCTTCTGTACCCAGGAACAGATAAAGTCGGAGTTCGGTGCCGTTATCAATATGGTTCTCAAAGTTTTCAGGATATTCGGCTTCAATGACTATGTTGCTCAGATTTCCCTACGTGACAAAGTAAACCGTGACAAATATATCGGAAGTGAGGAAAATTGGCAGAAAGCTGAATCAGCAATTATTGAGGTTGCCGAGGAAAGAGGCATGAATACCAAGATAGAATATGGCGAGGCTGCATTTTACGGACCTAAGATGGACTTTATGGTCAAGGATGCAATTGGTCGTCAATGGCAATTGGGAACAATTCAGGTTGACTACAATCTCCCTGAACGTTTTGGCCTTGAATATACTGGCACTGATAACCAGAAACATCGTCCGGTGATGATTCACCGTGCGCCATTCGGCTCCCTCGAACGTTTTATGGCCGTTCTTATTGAACATTGTGCAGGATACTTCCCATTATGGCTGACTCCTGACCAGATTGTCGTCCTTCCTATCAGTGACAAGTATAACGATTATGCCAACAAGGTGCTTTCAGAACTTCGTGCTCTCGGAATCCGCGGCTCAATCGATTCTCGTTCTGAAAAGACAGGCAGAAAGATACGTGATGCAGAGGTTAAAAAAATACCTTATATTATCGTTGTAGGGGAAAATGAGGAAAAAGAAGGCACTCTGTCTGTTAGAAAACACGGAGGTGACGACCTTGGTAAACTTACTGTGAATGAATTCGTTAACGTGATAAACGACGAAATCAATAAAGAATTTAATAAGTAGTAACAAAACCTAATTTTTGTGGCAGAAGAAGTAAAAAAGACAAACGGCTATAACAATAGCAACGAAAACGGTAACTACAACCGTCAGCCTCAGTCAAACAGAAAGAAAGACATTGAGGATGAGTATATTATCAATAACAGAATAACTGCACCTGTCGTAAGACTTGTGGGCGATAACGTCGAACAGGGAATATACAGTATCAAGGAAGCTGTTAAAATTTCTGACGATCTTGGACTTGACCTGGTGATGATATCGGCCGCAGCCAATCCACCAGTCTGTAAAATAGTCGATTTTCAGAAGTTTATCTATGAAATCAAGAAAAGGGAAAAGGAAAGAAAATCAAAACAGACGAAGGTCGAAGTAAAGGAAATCCGCTTGGGACCCAATACCGACGAACATGATTTTGAATTCAAGAAAAACCATGCAATGCGCTTCCTCCAATCAGGATGCAAAGTCAAGGTCGAAGTGTTTTTCAGAGGAAGGACCATCATTTACAAAGACCAAGGTGAAATTATGCTGTTGAAATTTGCCTCCCAACTCGAGGAATACGGCAAAGTTGAAGTGATGCCTAAACTTGAGGGCAAAAGGATGCAGATGCTTCTCGCCCCTATCAGTAAAAAGAAATAAACGAATTATAATTATTAACCTGTTAAAATTTCAAGAAAATGCCAAAAATGAAAACCAAGTCCGCTGCTAAAAAACGTTTCGCTTTTACAGGCACCGGCAAAATCAAAAGCAGACATGCTTATCACAGTCACATTCTGACTAAGAAAACTAACAAAAGAAAACGTAACTTAGGTTACATGACTACAGTTAACAAAGCTAACGTTGCCACTGTAAAGACAATGTTGGGTATTTAAACAATTAATTATTAACAATTTATTTTCAGTCTAAGTATGAGTCGTTTTGATTTGTCACTGAAGTAAATAAAAAAGAAAGGAATTATTATGCCAAGATCAGTAAATGCAGTTGCTTCAAGAGCCCGCAGAAAAAAGATTCTCAACAGAATAAAAGGTTCATTCGGAGCAAGAGGTAATGTCTGGACGGTCGCCAAGAATAATTGGGAAAAAGGTCAAACTTATGCCTACCGTGACAGACGAGACAAAAAAGCCAATTTCAGGTCTTTGTGGATTCAGCGTATCAATGCTGGTGCACGTCTGAATGGTATGTCTTATTCAGAATTGATGGGTAAACTTCATAAGAAGGATATCCGACTGAGCCGCAAGGTTCTTGCCGACTTAGCCATGAACAATCCTGAAGCATTCAAAGAAATTGTAAACACGGTTAAATAAAACATCATTCGTTGTTATTTGAATCGGATACCATAGATATATGGTGTCCGATTTTTTATTTGCCAGTTATTATGCAGAAAATCAACTACCAGAAAATCCTTGACGAGACAATAAAAAATAACCTGTCTCATAATTTGCTGCCCACACTGCTCCTCCATAGCTGCTGTGCCCCCTGTAGCAGCTATTGTCTTGATTATCTGTCGAAATATTTCAAAATAACTGTCTATTACTATAATCCCAACATATTTCCACCTGAGGAATATTCACATAGGGTGTCAGAGCAGCAACGTCTTATCTGTTTGCTGAATGATAATATCCCGGATGAGAACTTCAAAATAGGTTTCATAGAAGGGCCTTTCGAACGTGACGTGTTTTACGAGACGGTTAAAGGTATGGAGAATTTGCCCGAAGGCGGCGAAAGATGTTTCAAATGCTATGAACTCCGTTTGCGTCATGCAGCTCAGACTGCAAAGGAAAATCATTTTGATTGTTTCACTACAACGCTCACTCTTAGTCCATTGAAAAATTCGCAGAAAATTAATGAAATCGGACGGAAAATAGCCGATGAATACGGCATTGCATATTTGTTTTCTGACTTCAAGAAAAATGAAGGATTTAAGAAGTCTATAGAATTGTCACACAAATTTGATTTGTATCGTCAGAATTACTGTGGGTGTGAATATTCTATTGGTTTGAAGGATTGAGACAAAAAAAAACGATGTGTGAAGGTTGCGCCCTCATACATCGTTTTTCCGTTATTTGCAGCTCCCTTTAGAACTTTACTTCCGGAGCTTTTTCTGCACCTTCTTGTGCATGGAAATAAGCCTTCTTGGAGAAACCGAACAAACTTGCAATAAAGTTTTTAGGGAATCTTCTTATTTCTGCATTGAAAGATTTTGCTATTTCATTGTATTTGTTCCTTTCAACATTGATTCTGTTTTCGGTGCCTTCAAGTTGTGACTGTAACTGCAGGAAATTCTCGTTTGCCTTCAAGTCAGGATAGCGTTCAACCACAACCATCAGTTTTGACAGTGCACTTGACAGCTGGTCCTGTGCTGCCTGAAATTGAGCAAGATTTTCTTCAGTGAGGTTGGATGGGTCGATTGATACGGATGATGCTTTTGAACGAGCTTCAATCACACCTTCCAAAGTCTCCCTTTCATGAGCGGCATAACCCTTTACGGTTTCTACGAGGTTAGGAATCAGGTCAGCTCTTCTCTGATAAGCACTCTCAACATTTGCCCATTGGGAATCAACATTTTCTTCAAGAGATACCAGTGAATTGTACGCTGAAATACCCCAAATGACAACTAAGGCTGCCAAGCCTAAGATGATAATCCATGATTTCTTCATAATGTTTTGATTTTAAATTGTTTATTTGATGTTAATAAGTTCAAGTGATCGTTTAATAAATTCATCTAACTTTTCTCCCTTCAGAATATTCTGTTGCAATTTTGCAAGGTCAATTAGTTGCTCTGCTGTGCGTTTGGATTCCTCTGCCTCCTGATTCTCGATAATTTTTGATATCAACGGATGATTTACGTTGACTTTCAGAATGTATGAATCAGGGAAGGCATCCATATAACCGTATCCGCCACCTAATCTCGACATATCCTTCATTCTGCGCATGAATTCATTTTTTGTTATCATAACAGGATTGTCGGTTTCGCTTAAAGCCTCTGTTTCAACGGTATATGTCTTCTTGTCAAGTAATCCCTCAAATATATCCTTTACCTTTTTGGTCTCGTCATCGTTGAGTTTTGACGGTGAAGTTTCACCCTTGTCAATGAGCTTTGAAACCACGTCAGAATCTACGCGGACAAACTTGATTTTGTCGTTCTTCTGTTCAAGAGCGTTGATGTAGTAGCTGTCTATGATTTCATTGAGGACTACGATATCGTAGCCTGCTTCTTTAGCTGACTGAATGAAACTGTATTGTTCATCAGGATTGTTGGTATAGATGATGACGATATTTTTATCCTTATCGGTCTGAAGGGCTTTGATTTTATCCTTGTATTCGTCAAAGGTGAAATATTTGTCGTCAACATTCTTAAACAGTGCGAATTTGATGGCTCTGTCGTAAAAATCCGGTTCTGAAATGATTCCGTATTCAATGAATATCTTTATGTCATCCCATTTCTTTTCAAATTCCTCGCGGTTGTCTTTGAATATCTCGCTGAGTTTGTCGGAAACCTTTTTGAGAATGTGTGAAGATATTTTCTTTACATTGGTGTCGCTCTGCAGAGAACTTCTTGAAACGTTAAGCGGTATGTCAGGTGAGTCAAGCACACCGTGAAGCAGTGTGAGGAAATCAGGCACAATGCCTTCCACGTTGTCGGTGACGAAAACCTGATTGCTGTATAGTTGGATTTTTTCCTTCTGCACTTCAACATTACGTTTGATTTTAGGGAAATAAAGAATACCTGTAAGGTTGAACGGGAAATCCACATTCAGATGAACGTTAAAGAGAGGGTCGTCATAGAGTAAAGGGTAGAGTTCATGATAGAACTTGTTGTAATCTTCCTGTTTGAGGTCTGCCGGTTTCTGTTTCCAGAGCGGGTTTACATCATTGATGACTCTTGGCTTTGTAACCTCTTGGGTCTTAGGATTCCCTTTGTCGTCTTTTTCGCCAGGGATTTCCTCGGTGACAGTTTCCGTCCCGAAAATTATAGGAATAGGAAGAAAACGGCAATATTTCTTCAAGAGTTCGAGAATCTTGTATTCCTGAAGATATTCCGAAGCGTCATCGGATATGTGCAGGATTATATCAGTACCTCTGTCCTCACGTGTCCCTTCACCGATTTCGTAATCGATGTCGCCATTGCATTCCCAATGGACAGCCTTTGTCTGACCGCCTCTTTTGTAAGTCTTGGTCTCAATTTCCACCTTGTCTGAAACCATGAAAGTGGAGTAGAAGCCCATGCCGAAATGTCCGATAATGGAACTCGTTTCCTTTTCAGATTTATTTTTGAATTTTGAGATGAAATCTGATGCTCCTGAAAAAGCAATTTCAGTGATATATTTGATGACTTCGTCCTTTGTCATTCCGATGCCTCTGTCGGACACTGTCAGGGTTTTCTTTTTGGGGTCGAGCTTTACAATGACGCTAAGGTCTCCCAGCTCTTCATTGTAATTCCCATTTGATGCAAGTTTTTTCAGTTTTGTGGTCGCATCGATGGCGTTTGATACTATTTCTCTCAGGAATATTTCCTGATCGGTATATAAAAATTTCTTTATGATAGGAAATATGTTTTCCGTCTGTACTTGAATTTGACCTTTATCCAAATCACTCATGATATACAATAATTAAATTGGTTCTGAAACAATGGTTTTCTATGAGCAAATTGTGTGCCTTTGTCTTTTTTATGCCATATTGTCACCTTATAAGTCTCCATCGTATGTCGATTTTTCTTTTTTGCTTCTCTGATATTCCTTTTCCTTTAGGCTTTCGCGTTTGTCGTAGAGTTTCTTGCCCTTTGCCATTGCTATGGTCAGCTTTGCAAGTCCTTTTTCATTGATGAAAAGCATTACGGGGATGATGGTGAGACCCTTTTCGTCAACCTGTGCCTTAAATTTCCTCAGTTCACGTTTGTTGAGCAGTAACTTTCTGTTTCTCTTTGGATTATGATTGCTGTATGTGCCGAATGTATATTCCGTGATGTGCATGTTGGTCACAAACAGTTCGTTGTTGATGAAGGTGCAATAGGCATCATTGAGATTGGCTTTGCCTTCCCTGATGGATTTTATTTCCGTACCTGTGAGCACAATTCCAGCAACGAGTTGTGACAGCAGAAAGTATTGATACTCGGCTTTTTTGTTTTTTATTTCTATTATATGATTTTGTTCTTGTTTCATTTTCTTGGAATTAATCATTAATTGCAAGTTTCATAAGTTCTATCAGTTCATCGCGCAGACGTGCGGCTTCGATGAAGTCAAGTTCTTTTGCGGCAAGTTCCATTTTCTTTTTGGTGGCCTTGATGACCCTGTCGAGTTCGTTTTTGTTCATGTATTTGATTACAGGGTCATTGGCAATCTGAGGTATGGAGGCATCTCTGTTGTATTCGATACGTGACGAGGCTGCGAGGGTGGTCTGATTTAGTATTTCGTCCCTTGACTTGTAAATCTGTTTCGGAACTATATGATGTTCAGTGTTATAGGCAATTTGTTTCTCGCGTTTCCTATTGGTTTCATCGATGGTTTTCTGCATCGATTCAGTTATGATGTCGGCATACATGATAACTTTGCTATTGATGTTGCGGGCTGCACGACCTGCTGTCTGTGTTAGTGAGCGTTCTGAGCGCAGGAATCCTTCCTTGTCGGCATCAAGTATGGCGACAAGCGAAACCTCTGGCAGGTCAAGACCTTCACGCAGCAGGTTGACACCGATGAGCACGTCAAAGACTCCTAAGCGAAGGTCACGCATGATTTCAACACGTTCCACGGTCTCAATGTCGGAATGGATATAACGGCAGCGGATTCCCCTGTTTGCCAGGAATTGTGCGAGTTCTTCCGCCATTCTTTTGGTAAGGGTGGTGATTAGTACGCGTTCATCCTTCTTTGCCACCATTTCGATTTCCTCAAGAAGATCATCCATCTGGTTGAGACTTGGTCTGACTTCAATAGGCGGGTCAAGCAGACCTGTAGGTCTTATGATTTGTTCGACTATCACACCGTTGGATTTGTTGAGCTCGTAGTCGGCGGGAGTTGCACTAACGTAAATGGTCTGACCGACAATAGCCTCAAATTCATCGAAAGTCAGCGGTCTGTTGTCCATTGCTGCAGGAAGGCGGAAACCGTATTCAACAAGCACTTCCTTCCTCGACCTGTCACCGCCGTACATTGCACGTATCTGCGGGATTGTGACGTGACTCTCGTCAATAATTAGGAGGAAATCACTTGGAAAGTAGTCGAGCAGGCAGAAAGGACGGCTTCCTGGTTTTCTGCCGTCAAAATACCTTGAATAGTTCTCGATACCTGAACAGTAACCGAGTTCACGCATCATCTCAAGGTCGAATGTCACTCTGTCTTCAAGCCTCTTGGCCTCTAAATTCTTGCCGATTTCCCTGAAATATGCACATTGCTCGATTAGGTCACTCTGAATT
Source organism: Bacteroidales bacterium (assembly GCA_017538085.1). Classification (GTDB taxonomy): domain Bacteria; phylum Bacteroidota; class Bacteroidia; order Bacteroidales; family BM520; genus RGIG7150. The sequence continues at coordinate 7,202 of JAFYJP010000069.1, forward strand.
TGTGTGGTGGCAGACTTCATCGTGTCGGGTGAGGTCACGAAAATGTTGGCAGGATATATGACTGTATCCTTCATTGACTGTATGGTAAGACCTGTCAGAACGTTAATGAGCTCCAGACTTTCGATTTCATCGTCAAAGAAGACTATTCTGATGGCTTCGTCAGCGTATGCGGGAAAAATGTCGATAGTGTCACCCTTGACTCTGAATTTGCCTCTGTCAAAGACCCGTTCATCACGTGAATACAGCGCATCTACAAACTTGTTTAGCAGCTGCGTCATAGTGATGTGCATGCCGACTTCCAGACTGATGGTATTGTTGTGGAAGTCATTCGGATTGCCTATGCCGTAAAGACATGATACTGAGGACACCACAACGACATCCCTCCGTCCTGAAAGCAATGCCGATGTGGCACTAAGCCTAAGTTTGTCAATGTTTTCATTTATCTGCAAATCCTTCTCAATGTATGTGTTTGAAGAAGGTATGTATGCTTCAGGTTGATAGTAGTCGTAGTATGAAACGAAGTATTCTGCTTTGTTTTGTGGAAAATATTGCAGAAATTCACCATAAAGTTGGGCAGCCAGGGTTTTGTTGTGACTGAGGATGAGGGTCGGACGGTTGACGTTGGCGATGACATTGGCCATTGTAAATGTCTTGCCTGAACCGGTGACGCCCATCAATACTTGTGCTTTGTCACCTCGGAGTATCCCTTCCGTCAGCTCCTTTATTGCCTCCGGTTGATCTCCGGTTGGCTTGTAATCCGATTTCAATATGAATTCATTCATTTCAGTCTGAATTTGCCTACAATGTAATCGTGGTCAGACATGCCTTTCTCTCTCTTGACAGTGAAATATGTCGCCTTGATATCTGATGAATGAAACATATAGTCTATGCGTAACAGCGGCAACTCCTTGAATGTGAAGCCGAAACCATTGCCTGTCTCCATAAACGAATCCTTGAGATATTTGTGTATCTGATGATATGTGTATGAATTTGGTGTGTCATTGAAATCTCCGCATAATATTGTCTTATATGGCGTTGTCTTTATCAATTCCACAAGTAAATCTGTCTGATATTGTCGTGCATCGAAAGCCTTTGCCAATTTCTCGAATATGTTTAGACTATTAATTATGTCTTTGGAATTAACTGACTGATAATTGGATAAGTCAATATAAAGAGACTGGAGGTGAGTGTTGATGAGTCGAAGAGTGTCATCATTATAAATCATATCACAATATAATGCGTAGCTTTTTTTGTTGTCACGGATGCTTTTGGCGTTCATCAGCTTGTGTTTTGATAAGATAACCATGCAGATGTTGCGTCCTGAGTAATAGTTGGTGTAAATGTAATATTTTGTGTCTGTTATCTTTTTCAATGCATTGAATATCTGGTCTTTATCTTCCTGTGTGGCATAAAATTCCTGAAGCATCACCACATCGGCATCTTCCTGATTCAGTTTGTCGTATATTCTGTCGGCAATAGAGTCATTGTTAAAGAATATGTTGCTGTTTGAAAGGTTTTTTACATTGTATGAAACGAACTTCAGCTCGTCAGCTGCTGGTTCTGTCGCCTTATGGTAAGTTACTATGCGCATTACCGAAGGAATGCCGATGAGTGTTATGATGAATGGAAACAGCCATAGTCTGCTGCGTCTGAGAATAAAATAGAGCAAAAACAACAAGTTGACTAAAAACAGGTACGGAAACCCAAGTCCCAAGAAGGCGATATACCTATGGCTATCAGGCTTGAAATAGCCTGCAAATATTGACAGGAGCATCAATATTGCAAGAACAATGTTTATGATGAACATTATAGTGTTTCCGACGGATGATTTCTTTTTTTTCATCTTTTGCTTTTTGAAAACAATATATTCTTTTCTTCCTGAGTCAGGCTTGAATATCCCGACATGCTTACTTTTTTAAGGATTTCATCTATTTTTTCCTGTTCCTTCTGCTTTCTCTTGGCGGCATCATCCATAGCCTTTTTCTCTTGTTTTTTCTTGATTTCGGCTTCTGCTTTGGCTTTCTGCTCTCTCTGGTGTTTTTGGTATTTCTTTTTGATGCCTGCAAAGATATCACTACCTTGTTTCCTTGACAGCAGTCCGTATGTGAAGCCCCATAGAGCACCACCGAGGTGAGCTATATGACCGCCTGAATTGCCACCTGCGATGCCCATTATGTCCAGAACTATTATTATTACTGCTATCCATTTGAATTTAATATTGGTAAGGAAAAACATGTTAACATCAAGGTCGGGAGCATAAGTGGCGGCAGCAATCAGTATTGCCATCACGGAGGCCGAAGCACCTATTGCTATAGAAGTGCTGACTGTTGATGAGAAAACGGGGAATATGTTCATCCCTGCCACATAAAACAGTGCACCGAAAAGTCCACCTATGATGTATGTGCTAAGTAACTGTTTGTCATTGAAGAATTTAAGAAATATCTTTCCACTGTAGTACAAGACTATCATATTGAAAAACAGATGCAGGAAATTCTGATGGACAAACATGTATGTGAAAATGCCCCAGGGTCTGCGGATTAGGCTTTCAATACCTGAAGGCAGGGAGAGATAATATACTAAATGGTTGGAACATCCTGCCGGTTTTGTCCATTGAAACAGAAAGTATAGGACATTGATAAGGACAATCAGCAACCATAAGGCTATGTTGATGATAATCAGTCGGGAAAGAGAGTCTTTTGAATTAATGAATCTCTTCATTGTTTCGGAAAAATCGGGTCTTCCATATTGTCCGTATTGCTGTTGATAGCGTCTTTGTGCTTCCTCCCAGCGCTCACTGAATCCTGCCATGCTTTAAACGATTTTTTTATAGTTCCACAATTTCATCATGATGAATCCGGCAAGCATTCCGCCGAGATGTGCAAAGTGTGCAACATTGGCTGTACCCATGCCGAAAACGCCGTCAACAAGCTCTATCAAAATGTATGCTATAATCATCCATTTTGTTTTTATTGGCACTAAAAAATACAAATAGACGTAAGAGTTTGGGTACAGCATTCCGAATGCGAGCAGCACACCATATACGCATCCTGATGCCCCAACTATGTTCGGAAGGTTGAGATAGTACTCTTTGTAGTCGCTCAAAAAGGATACTGCGGTCTGCATGGCAGCGTGGTCATTCGGATTCAATTGCAGATCCCTGAATGCGTTCTGGAAATTCTGAAATGATGTCCAGATTTCGCCTGAATATTGGCTGACTGAGAACTTGTGAGTGGAGGCAAAATTGACTATACCTTCGAGGGTGGGATTGGCTACAATTGCGTCAATGGCTGCAGCTGTTGGGTGAAGGGTGAAATATTGTAGCGCATAATGCGTCAGAGCCGCCCCTATGCCGCAGACAAGATAATATATAAGAAATCGCTTGCTCCCCATGATATTTTCTATCACGTATCCGAACATCCATAGCGCAAACATGTTGAAGAACAGATGGTCGAATGAAGCATGGGCAAACTGGTATGTGATGAACTGGAAGAACCTGAAGTCTGTGGACCCAGGGTAGTGAAGTCCGAGATAATCGTTTATTTCGATGCCGAACTGCCCTCTGAAAAAAAATGTGGAAAGATATACCAACGTATTGATAATCAGTAAATTTTTTATCACAGGAGGCAAAAATGAGAAGCGTCTTGGTGAATATTGTTGTTCCATTTTATGTATGTCAATTATTAAACATTTTACTGACGGCATCCATGTCAATTATCACATAGATTGGATTTCCGTCAAGGTCAGTATCTTTAACTCTGCATTGCGACAAAGATTGTGCAATTTGTCGCATTTCCTCAACAAAAAGCTTCTTGCCACTCTTTAAACATGTCTTTTTGGCAGTGATTTTTGCTATTGCCTTGATTCTGCTGACAGATTTGTTGTTGTATTCATGTTTTATGTTGGTAAGTACATCTTCAAAGAATGACTTGATTTCATCGGTCGTTATGTCGGCAGGATGGGCGTTTATAACGTAATTGGACTGACCCATCTTCTCGAATTTGAATCCAAGTTTCTCGAATTCATCCTTTGATTCGTCAAGGATAATGCTTTCATCATAACTGAGGGTTATGGTTTCAGGAAACATGTCTGTTTGGGCAGCTGCCTCGCCCTTTTCCATTTGTGCGACGAGCTTTTCATACTTTATTCTTTCATCAGCTCTTGCCTGGTCTATGATGATGATGCCATTTTTAACTGTGCCGATGATGTATTGGTTGCGAGACTGAATGAACTCTGTGCCCATATCGGTGAAAAGTCCTGTCGGAACATCCCCTGAAGTGGTGGCATTGTCAGTTTGATTGTCGCTAAATGTTTTATTTTCGTTTTGGAAATTGTCAAACTCCGTGTTGATTTCATTGTAAAAATTCTTCCAGTCTTCGTTTGCGGGTTGTCGCTGTTTGTTCAGTCCGTTAAACGGATTGTAGTTTGAATCGTATTTGATTTTTGGCTGGACTATAGGACGGTTTTCGTCCGCATTCGTCATGATGAAGCTTGGTTCCGCATCAAGGTCCAACGATGGCACTTCCATGCTGTATTGTCCGAATGAATGTTTTACGGCTGATTTAAGTATAGCGTAGATAATGTGTGCATCCTGAAAGTTGATTTCAGTTTTGGTAGGGTGGATGTTGACATCAATAAGCTCAGGATTGATGTCTATCTTCACGAAATACATGGGGTAGGTGTCAGCCGGAATCAGTTCCTGATATGTGGATTCGATGGCATGTTTGAGGTAAGGATGCTTTACGTACCTTCCGTTGACGAAGAAATACTGGTCGGTGTTTTTCGTCTTTTTGGCGGTTTCAGGCTTGCCGATGAATCCTGAAATCCTGACGGTGTCAGTGGAGGCTTCAACAGGTATTATCTTGTTGGAATAGGACTTGTTGACGAGATTCATAATCCTTTGTTTGAAGCTTTCAGACATCAGTTCGGTTACGACGCTGTCGTTATTGTACATGGAGAAACTAATTTGAGGATTGATAAGAGCCACTTTGGTGAATTCCTCCATTATATGTTTGAGCTCCTGTGTGTTGGATTTCAGGAAGCTGCGTCTTGCAGGCACATTGTAGAAAATGTTCTTTACGGATATGGATGTGCCGTAGTCACAAGTGCACATTTCCTGTGAAACGAATTTGGAACCTTCGATTGTTATGGCTGTTCCAACCTCGTCCTCCTTGCGTCTCGTTTTCATGACTACCTGTGCGACGGCGGCTATTGACGCAAGGGCCTCACCTCTGAACCCGAATGTGTTTATTCTGAAAAGGTCGTCTGCATTTTTCAGTTTCGAGGTGGCATGACGCTCGAAACTCATTCGCGCATCTGTCTCCGACATGCCGCATCCGTTGTCAATGACTTGTATGAGTAGTCTTCCGGCATCCTTGATAACGAGTTTGATTTTAGTTGCACCGGCATCGACAGAATTTTCCATCAGTTCCTTCACTACGGAAGCAGGACGCTGCACCACTTCGCCCGCTGCAATCTGGTTCGCTACACTCTCAGGCAGCAACTTCACTATATCCGACATGTATTTTCCCCTTATTCAATTGACTCTATAGGCTCAGTGCTGCTTTCGGTAGTGGTGTCTTTCGATGGAAATAACAAAATGAAAGCTAAAATTGCAGCAGCAAGCAAAGCAAAAACTAATGCTTTCCTGTTCAATGCACTTTTGTCAGCAGAACGCCTTTTAGTGCTCCATTGGGCTTCCAGACGGCTTCGTCTAAGCTCTGCAAGTTTCTCCTTGTTGCCTTCTGCTTCCCATTTTTTCTTCAGTTCCTGCTCTTTGGCAGGGTCGTAATATCTGGTTTCAAGATTGAACTCTCTTGGTTTTCGCGTTTCAAATAGATTAAATGGCATCTTATTTTAATTTTATTATCTGCAAATTTATACTTTTTTCTTTAATTTTGCGGCTATAATACATTAATCTAATCAAACATTTTATGAAGAAAGTTATTTTGTTGATTGCCACAATCTTACTTATGAGCAACGTGAATACTAATGCACAAAAAAGAGCCATGACACCTGAGGATTTATGGAGCTTCGGACGTGTCAGCGAAATCCAGTTGTCACCCGACAGAATGAAAGTCCTCTATGGAGTCACCTATTACGATATAAGCACAAATAAGTCGAACCGCGATTTGTATCTCGTTGATGTGAATGGCGGCGATGCCGTGAATTTGACAAAGTCGGAAACTTCCGCATATAACGGCGTTTTTCATCCAAACAATGGGAAAATTTATTATCTGTCATCAGTAAATGGTGAAATGCAGTTGTTCTCAATGTCAATGACCGGAACTTCAAAAAAACAAGTCAGCACTGTCAAAGGCGGAATAGAAGGTTTCAAATTTTCACCCGACGGCAACAGCATCGTTTATTACGCTTGTGTAAAGCTCGATGAAACCCCGGCGGAGGTTTATCCTGATTTGCCTGATGTCAATGTGAAAATGTTTGAGGACCTTAATTATCGTCATTGGGATGCATGGACAGACTATACCTATAATCACCTGTTCATTGCCACCTTCGATAAAAAAGGTAACATTACAGAAGGCACCGATATTATGAAGGATGAACGTTATGATTGTCCTATCAAGCCTTTCGGCGGAATGGAACAGGTCTGCTGGTCCCCTGACGGCAAACAGATTGCTTACGCATGTAAGAAAATGACAGGTGTTGAATACGCAATAAGCACAAATTCAGATATCTA
>JAFYJP010000070.1 GCA_017538085.1 Bacteroidales bacterium
GTTCCAATAGGAATTTTCCTGTTTCAGTTCCTCATGATGTTTCAACATATAGTCTTTTGTCTTTTGAAGATTGACCGGGTCAGGGCCTTCGGTAGAAATCCTTGCCAGTTCATCCTTCACGATGCCTATCAATTTGTCCTTGATATCGGAGTTGGTCTGGAAGACTATCTGGAAGCCATAACGTTCAGAAGGATACTTGTCAGTTGTTCCATAAGTGGAAACACCGTATGTTCCGCCCTCTTCCTCACGGACAGTTGCGGTATAAACGATATCCATGATATTTCCGAATGCTGTCATATAGATATCATTTTTTAAGTTGTATTCCATATCACCGGAATAAACTATATAAATAGTGGTAGTAGGAGTTTCCATAGTTTTCTCGAAAGTGCAGTTCCGGGAGCCTTTGCTAAATGTCAATACATTCTTACCGAATTTGTTGACATTTTTGCCTGTCGGCAGAGAGCCGAGGTACTGTTCCACCAACGGTTTGAAAGTGTCAGGGTCAATGTTGCCCGAGAAGGTGAAAGTGAAATCCTTGGCATCTGAGAAATGCTGTTTGTACAGTTCCATTCCTTTCGCATAGTTGATATCCTTCATTTGAGAAGCTTTGGTGCGAACAGCAAAAGGATGATTATTATATGTTATTGAGATGATCGAATCACTGAATGAAGTAAGCGGCTGGTTCTCAACACTTTCAAGCAAAGGTGTTGTACGGGTGATATATGACTGGAAAGCAGTTTCGTCGTATCTGTTATCAGTAAAGTATAGATAAACCAGTTGCAGCATGGTTTCAAGGTCCTTAGGGGTGCTTGACCCGGAAATGCCTTCTCTATAATTTCTGATAAATGGTGTGACAGTCACCTTTTTACCGGCGAGGACCTTAGGCAGTTCAGTTGCGCTGAAGTTTCCCACACCACCAAGGGTTATAATCTGGTCAAGATTTCTGACAGTCACAGCATCTTTCAAATCCATCGTTGAGGTGCCTCCGAATCTGAAAGCGTTCATCTGGATTTCATCCTTTTTGAATTCGGTAGGTTTGAATACAACTTTCACGCCGTTGCTTAAAGTCCATTCTGTTGTTCCCAGCACCTTATTCTTAGATTCTTTCTTAACAGAGCCTGCTTTAGGTGCTTTTGCGAGCAATGGTTCATTTGATACAGTTTCCTGATAAGGTTCAACCACATCATTTTCAGCTTTTTCCATTATTGCGAGGAGGTCTTTCTCCGATGGCATAGGTTCAGCATCAGGTCCTGTGACACACAAAACCATATTATTAGGTGTCACCAACTGTTGTGCAACCTGGTTTATTGCCTCCAAAGGAATATACGGCACCAGCTGATTGTAGAGCATATATTCGTTTTCAATGCCTAGCATAGGTTCACTCTGAAGGAAATTCATCAGACAGTCACTCACGTAATTATCATTCTTTTCATTGTCACGGTCGTTGTATTTGCTTTCAATCTGCTTCATAAAATCAGCCTTAGCCCTTTCATATTCCGAAGCGGTGAATCCATATTGAACCATACGGCTGTTTTCGTGAATCATGGCTGTAAGTGCCTCATTGATACCTGATGCCGACATAGGAATCATGACATTCATCCAGCTGTCCTTGGTAGGAGCAACGTAATAATTAGCATAATATGAATAAGCGTATGTAAATGGCGGATTTGCAGACTGTATCAGTTCATTGAGTCGGTTGTTCATCATGTCGGAAATCATCCGGAAGATATACTGCACCATAAAATACTCAATGGAGTTCTTTTCCGATTGAGGCCATACGTCTTGTTTATAGAACAGCATCATCTGATAGTTTGTCGCTTCAGGATCAGTGGCAACCGCAATAATTGGGTCGGTGTTGTCAGCAACTTCGATGAAAGGACGAGGCGTAGGGTTGACAGGAGCCTTGATATCGGAAAACATTTCCTTTATGCGAGCCTCAACTTCATCAACATCTATGTCACCTACTACAATAATCCCCTGCAAGTCAGGACGATACCATTTATGATAATAATCGCGAAGTGTTTGATATTCAAAATTGGCAACAACCTCAGGAAGTCCTCCCGGAAGACGGTTGCCATAATTGCAGTCTGGATACATAATCGGCAGAGTCTTTTGCATAAGGCGCTGGTCTGCTCCGTCCCTTGAACGCAATTCTTCCAATATCACACCACGTTCCTTATCAATTTCATCTTCTTCAAGTAAAATGAAGCTTGACCAGTCGTGAAGCACAAGCAGACATGAATCGAGAAGTCCCTTGTTGGCGGTAGGGACATCCTTTATCATATAGACTGTCTGGTCGATGCCGGTACCCGCGTTGATATTTGTGCCGAATTTTATGCCGTTCTTCTCAAGATAGTCGAGCATATTCTTGCCCGGGTAGTTCTTGGTTCCGTTGAAAGCCATGTGTTCAAGGAAATGTGCGAGACCGCGCTGCGGCTCTTCTTCCAGAACGGAGCCCACCTTTTGTGCGATGTAAAATTCCGCCCTATGTTCCGGCTTGTCATTGTGTCTGATATAATATGTCAAACCATTATCAAGTTTACCGACCCTTACTGTTCCATCTTGTGGCAGAGCCATCTGCTGAGTAAAGCCGTACATTGAAAAAGCTGATAATAAAGCTACCAATAAAAATTTTTTCTTCATATTTTTCTTATTTTAATAATTTATAATCAGATTATGAATAGCAATTAATGTAAACTGCAAAAATAACTATTTTAACTTCAATCCACGATATTCTTTTATTTTTTTGGTAATCTTTTATTATTTTTGCAAAACAATTTTATCAAAGCATGCAAAATTTCTCCACAATTGATTTATGTATCTTCATAGCATACATCTTGGAAATAGCCATAGTGGGCATTTTCATAGGAAGGAACAAGAAGAACCAAAACAGAGACACCACCTCCGATTATTTTCTTGCAAGCAACAAGCTGACCTGGTGGGCAGTTGGGGCATCGCTCATAGCAGCCAACATCTCCGCTGAGCAGATTATCGGGATGTCGGGTTCGGGCTTCAAGATAGGTCTCGGCATTGCATCCTACGAATGGATGGCGGCAATAACGCTTATCCTCGTAGCCAAATTCATCATGCCAATCTTCCTGAAAAAAGGCATATACACCATGCCGCAGTTTCTTGAGCAGCGTTACGACAAGCGTGTGCGTACCGTGATGGCCGTCTTCTGGCTGCTGGTCTATGTATTTGTCAACCTTACATCTATACTTTACCTTGGTGCTCTTGCACTTGAAAACATCATGGGAATACCGATGATGTGGGGAATAGTCGGACTGGCTGTGTTTGCAGCCGCCTATTCCATACGCGGAGGTCTGAAAAGCGTTGCATGGACCGACATCCTGCAGGTCATTCTGCTTATCGGTGGCGGGCTTGTGACCACCTACGTCGCATTGAATATGGTATCAGGCGGTAATGGTCCATTCCAA
>JAFYJP010000071.1 GCA_017538085.1 Bacteroidales bacterium
ACAAGTTGTGAAATCAGGAGTGTGGGAATTGAGATAAAACTTTGATAAAATTAAAAATTTTTCAAATAATTTCATTATCTTTTTTGTATTATACAAAAAAGATAATGAAATTTTTTGAATAATTTTTAATTTTATCAAAGTTTTATCTCAATTCCCACACTTCTGATTTCACAACTTGTTACACCTGGTTTATATTCTGGCAGAAGGTTAGCGAACACCCTGATGCCGTGAAAGATGCCCAGATGGTTGGTGTTGAAGCTGAAACCTACCTCAAGTTTCCATGGATTGAATGTGTTTTTGATGTTTTCACCATCCCAATTGGTTAATCCCAACAAATTAGTGGCATCTTTGCTGGTGCGAAGCTCTTCTCCGATAAGACGACCGCAGAAAATGTCAAAGGAGACACTCTCGGTTTGTCGTTTGCCAAGATAATAGTTGAAAACAACAGGAATACCTATATAATAGGATTTTAACCGATTGCGCTGGAAATCTTCTTGACCGTCAACAATAACCAAAGCGTCGTCTTCATATTTCACTTGATGGCATAATGATTTACGATTTGCGTTTAATAAGATTCCGGTACTCAAACTCCAACGGTAGCTCAGCTGAAAATCAGTGCTTGCCCCTACGTTAATTGACAGTGTACCATCTTCCAGCAACGGACTATTCGCATCTGGTGGATTTGTGCCCCAGCGATAGCCGAAAGATGCCCAAACATTGAGATTAGGTTTCCAAAACCTTATACGATTTGTTGTGACAATCTCTCCATCGACCTCCTTGTTTCTAATCACTCTCGAATCTTTTTTCTGATAATGCCAGCCTGGAGTTTCATCGTATTCGTCTAAAATGATTTCCCCATTTAAATTATTGGTAACAATTTGAAAATCAGTTGTATTATAAGTTGTCACATAAGAATATCCATCTCCTGAAATAGTATCTATTGTACATTTGGCGTTGTCCCAAATTTCTATGTTTGACAAGCAGTCTTGGTTTGGAATTTGATAATTTCTGATATGCAAATTGGCATAACGTGCTACAAATATGCTTTTCTGACGACAACTGGTCTGCTCCGGTTGGGGAGCAATTATTTTGCCAGCTTCAACAGTTGCTCTGTTCATCAGAGCAATCATGTCAAACGTCATCGGGCCTTCTATCTCAACCACTGTGCCTTGTGGCATCTTGGTATTTTCAAGAATCGTCAATGTCTGATCTTTGAGGTTGCATAGCTGAACGTTGTAGGCCAAAGCCGCGAAATCAACAGTGGTGACTATTGCCACACGATAAGTGCTGTCGGTTTCGGCATGAATCAGGCGGACATCCCATCCAGGGTTGATATCCAGCCTTTTGATACTCTGGTTGATGTATTGCTCGATGGCGACTTCTTCCTGAGCGAAACCAGTCAGCGAGGCCAAAACAATTGCTAATGTTAAGATGATGTGTTTCATTGTTTTACGATTTAATTGAGTTTAACTTGCCATGCCAATGCCCCGTCTTTCATGTTAGGGTCTTGCGGCTGCCCGAAAAGCGTTTTCTCCGATTTGGAGTTGACGGCTTGGTATTGAAAATTATCGGGTTCCCTCTGGCATTCATAGCACACCAGGTTGAGACTCCGGATGACTCTCCGCTGGGGTTTCTGAACGGCTGAAGGCGTTTCGTTTTCAGGAATTATAGTATTTGTTTCAATAATCATTGAATCTGAAGGTTGTACTGGGATTATTTCAGCAATAACAGGTTGTTCCTCAACTGGTTCAATAATATTGGCACTTGTTTTTTTCTTATCATTATTAGATTTTTTAGAAACAACTAGATTATTTTCAGCCATAAGTTCTTTTTTAACAACAACTTCTTCAACAACTGCATCTTCTGTTTCCACCTTGATGGAATCCGCAATGTAATCGGGAGTTTCTGATACTTCCGCAAGAATATCATTATGCAAAATATTTTCGTTCCCATTCGGCTTCATCAGCAACATAAGCAGTAATATAGCCGCTGCAGCGCCCATAGCCCACCATATCGGGACTAGTTTTGCGCGTTTGCGAGGAATCACCACCGGTTTTTCCTCTTCGGCAAGACGGTCAATCAAGTCGACGAGTTGTTTTTGCCGACGGACGTTCTTTCCATGTTCTTCCAAGCTGTCAAGCAGTTGGCGTAATTCTTCGTTCATTTCATTTTCAGGTGTCATGATATTTCCTCCTTATATTGTTTTATGGCTTCACGCAACGCTTTGTAGGCGCGCGAAAGTGTTGCATACACATGGGTGCCGCTCATGCCAGTCGCTTTTTCGATTTCCTCCATGCTGAGACCATTCTCGTATTTCATCAGGATGGTGTCGCGCTGGCGTTTGGGCAGTCGGTCAACGAGTTTTCTGGCGAGCTGATAACGTTCTTCCGAGTCATCGGGCGGCAGTTCGGTCAGCATCAGATTCTCAGCATCGACAGGAACGGTCGGATGCTGTTTCCTGAGCATGTCGATACTGCGACGCTTGACGACGGTAGGTGCCAGTTTTTCCAAATCCTGACTTTGCAGCGACGAGCGTTGCTCCCACAATGTGATTACGGCTTCCTGTACGGCATCCGCTGCGCTGTCGGGGTCACCGACGATGCACTCAGCTACACGCTGCAATCGGGGTTGCAGACGCAAAATGTCACGTTTGAAGTCCTCTGTCG
>JAFYJP010000072.1 GCA_017538085.1 Bacteroidales bacterium
ACAACTGAAATATAATGATTGCCGATCCTGCTGCAAAAAACGACTTCTACAGACGTGCTGCCAATAACTTTGCAAACAGTGCTCTTATTCGCAGATATATGGCTACAGTCCATGTGGAAGGTGAAAGTGATATAAGTTTCTGGGGGCAGATTTTACATCGCTTCTACCCCAGCGGCAGGTTTCACTTCATTTATTACTCCAAATCTCTGTCAGGCAATGAGGCAAGCGGTTCCACACATTGTCTGAACTACCTGCCCTACCTTTCAAAACACTTTTTTATCTGTATCGATAGCGACAACAGATATCTGAAACATACCGATAATCTGACCATTAATGAATTTGTTTTTCAGACTTATGCGTATTCCATTGAAAATCACTACTGCTACGCTCCTCATCTGTCATACATCTGCAAGATAATGACAGGGGCACAAAATCCAATATTCAATTTCGAACTGTTCCTCAAAGAATACTCGAACATCGTATATCCGCTGTTTATCTGGCACCAGTATTTTCTCCGTACAGGCAGCGAAGAACTTGACGTAATACCATTTAACAATCTTATTACTTTCAAAGGCAGAATCAGTGAATGGCAGCTCATCGACAACGGAAAGTTCATACTTGACAAGATTCAGCAGAGGGTGACCTCCAAATTAAGCAACATTAAACGTGAATATCCGGATATCAACATCGAAGAAGAAGAAAAAATCTGCAAAAATCTTGGTGTCACTCCCGATACGGTATATCTGTTTGTCAGAGGTCATCATCTGGCCGACTTCATATCTAAAGTCGGACAAATCTGCACCGATAAAATGTTAAGAGAGCAAAGTGAAACCAAGAGAAATAAGAAGAAAAAGACAAATGCACAGATAAAATCAAACAAAACATTCAAACAACTTATGACTGGAAGAGTATGGATTGCGAAATACTTTTGCATGGACATGATTAAACAAGATATTAAATCGTTTTTTTATACCAAAAAGAAATGAAAACAAATAGAACAAGTTTCATTATATTGTTTCTTGCAGCATGTACACTCATTACATCCTGCACGCTTAAAACCAAATATGTCATCACTGATGCCAATATCTCGTATATAAACATCGATTCCACATTTGACACACATCTGTATGACGTGGCTCAAGGTGTTCTTGATGAATATTATGCCAAGGCACATGCCATTATGGATGACACAATAGGATATTGCGACTATGCGATGTCAAAAACAGGCACAGAGAATCTCCTGTGCAATTATACCGCCGATGCCATTCGCGTTATAGGACAAGAAATATGGGATTCTATCCAAATCGACATGGGACTGCTCAACAAAGGAGGGATACGAACTGATATGGCTAAAGGTCATATTACCGTAGGCGACGTCTGCGCCATCTACCCATTCGACAATTGCCTGACTTTGCTCGCAATGAAAGGCTCCGACCTCAGAGACCTCTTCAAGATGTTTGCAAAACAAAACAGATATGAAGCATTCAGCGGTCCACGACTTGTTGTAAAAAACGGCAAACTGGAATCCGTAACAATGAACGGGAAAAAACTCGAGGATGACAAAATATATTATGTGGTAACAATAGATTACGTGGCAGAAGGTAACGATGGCATGCCTCAATTCAAAAATGCAATATCAGTCACATACGTTGATGTCATCGAGAGAGATGCGATGATAGCTTACATTAAAAAACTGACTGCCGCAGGCAAACATATCAGAGCCAAAATCGACGGAAGAATCACTGTTTTATAGAACTAAGAATCAAGAAACAAAATGAAAACAAATAAGTCAATTCTCACAGTAATTCTACTTATCTGTGTCACAACATTAAGTTATTCACAAGATAAGAAACTGACAATCATCCATACTAATGACATGCACAGTCAGGTAGAACCGATATCAAAGAATATCAAAGGCTTCAAGGCTGGGAAAGGCGGTTTTGTAAGATTATGCACCTGTATTCACGAAGAGGTGGAAAAAGACCCGGAAAACACGCTTCTGCTTGATGCAGGCGACTTTTCACAAGGTTCAGTATATTACAACCTGCTCCACGGCAGAACAGAAATAGCCTTCATGAACACTATGCATTACGATGCAGGCACCTTAGGCAACCACGAATTCGATTCAGGCATGGATAATCTCGCAGAATTGATAAAAGAGGCAAATTTCCCTTTTATTTGCTGCAATTACGGACTGGATAACACACCACTGAAAGACTTGGTTAAACCTTACATTATCGTTGAGAGAGCCGGTATGAAAATAGGTATATTCGGCCTCGGCCCTTACGAGCTCAAGAATAACACTTTTGAAAAGAACATCAAAGGAATCGTCTTCAAAGACACTTTCAAATGTGCCAATGAAACCGCCCATAAACTTCGTAATGAAGAAAAATGCGACCTGGTCATCTGCCTGTCACATATAGGTTGGAACTCAAACAATACAGACGGTCCCAACGGCATAGCAGTATGCGACAGCACATTGGCTGCTAACAGCCACGATATAGACATTATTGTAGGAGGGCACTCGCATACCCCCATGAAACACGGCAAAAAAATTCCAAATCTTGACGGAAAAACAGTCTATATAAACCAAACCGGTGCCAATACTGCCACGGTCGGCAAAATGGTTTTCGACATTGCAAAAATCAGAGGACTGAGATAGATACCGTATGAACCTAATTCATGTTGAATCTACAGACTCCACAAATCTGGAAGCTGAAAGAATCCTTTTGTCCAACAAAGCTGACACACCATTTGTCGTCCTTACCGATGAACAGCTTAATGGACGAGGTCAGGGTAATCATAAATGGCTGAGTGAAAAAGGATTGAATATCACATGCAGTTTTGTCGTATCACCTCTCATCGATTCCGTCCATCAGTTCTATCTTACTGCCATGGCATCGGTGAGCATTCTCGAAACGGTTTCATCTTTCCTACCTGATTCATCCACTGTTAAAATCAAGTGGACAAATGATGTTTATGTTGGCAACAACAAGATTGCAGGCATACTCATAAGCAATAAAATCCTCAATAACAAAATCATATCAAGCATCATCGGAATAGGTCTGAACGTCAACCAGACAATCTTTCCTGAAGACGTTCCGAATCCAACATCACTACAACTTGAAACAAATCAGGAAATGAATGTGAAAAGCGTATTTTCCACGCTATGTAACCGTTTTGAAGCAAACTATGCCATTATGCTGAGAAATCCAAAAAAAATGGCAGAAGAATACAGGGCAAATCTTTTCATGTTAAATAAGCCCTACAAATACACTATAAACGGGAAGGAAGAAATCCGTGCCATTCGCGATGTCAACGATTTCGGCGAAATGATATGGTAACCGTCAGGCCATCATAACTCTGAGCAATACATACAGATAATCCGACAGACGATTTAGCAGCTGCGACACAAAATCCCTCCTAACAATCTCCCCTTCTATTGCCACAATACAGCGCTCAGCCCTGCGACATATAGTACGGGCAACGTTAATATGTGACGAAATCACATTGTTGCCCAAAATCATCAGGGAAAACTGCTTGGGTAAAGTCTCAGATATATCATCAATTGCCTTTTCGATATGTGTAA
>JAFYJP010000073.1 GCA_017538085.1 Bacteroidales bacterium
AACTTTTGGTTGAGGCTCATGCTTCTATCAGGGATGATTACGAGGCGACAGGAATTGAACTCGATACAATTGTTGAGTCTGCAGTGGAAATCGACGGAGTGATAGGTGCCAGGATGACCGGCGGAGGTTTCGGCGGCTGTGCTCTGGCTATAGTCAATGAAGACAAAGTGGAGGATTTTATGGGAAGGCTTGCCGAACGCTATACTCAAAAGACAGGATTGGTCCCGTCTTTTTATCTGGTAAAACCTGCCGATGGTGCTAAAAAAATATAAATATTAAATAATACCCCTTTTCTTGGAAAAATGTTGTAAATTTGCAAACTTATTATAGAATGTCCCTATGAAGAAAAATAAATGGTGGCTTTTGTTAGTGTTTGCAGGTGTTTTCACGCTTTTCACATCATGCACGGATTATCAGAAAATTATGAAATCCGGAGATACTGATGCTATTTTTGCTGAAGCTATGCGCCTTTATGAAAACGGTTCATACGCAAAGACACTGCAATTGTTCGACAAAATAGCAGTCTTTGTCAAAGGAACTGACAAGGAGGAGCCGCTGAATTACTATTACGCACAGTGTTATTATCAGACGGGAGAATATACTTTGGCAAGTTATTATTTCAAAAAGTACATTCGTCAGTATCCGTTTACCGAACGTGCTGAAGAATGTGCGTATCTTTCAGCATTGTGCAAATACTATCAGTCACCTGTGTATTCCCTTGATCAGACTCCTACCAACGAAGCTATCAAGGAAATGCAGTCGTTCATCAACAATTATCCGCTAAGCCCCAAAATTGAGGAATGCAACGGCTATATCGATGAACTTTGGGCAAAACTCGAGGAGAAAGACTTCAGAATCGCCATGATGTATTTCAAGATGGAGGAATACAAGGCGGCTATCGTTTGTTTCAAGAATATTCTGAAGGACTATCCTAACACAAGCCATAAGGAGATTATCCTTTGCAATATAGTGAAGGCCGGTTATGAATACGCCCGTAACAGCGTGCCTTTAAAACAGAGGGAACGTTTTAAGGAAATGGTCGAGAATTATCAGAAATTCATATCGACTTTTCCTGATTCTCAATATATTAAGGAAATTGAACACTACTACAAGATAGCAGTCGCTTTTGTATAAAAATAAAAAATATATTTCAACATGGATTACAAAAAGTATAGAATTGGTAAAGAAGCTATTACAAGAAATTTGAATGACTTTGACAAAGAGACAGGCAATATCTACAAAACTGTCGTCATCCTTTCAAAACGTGCTGACCAGATAAACCAGGAAATGAAGGAGGAACTTCATCAGAAGATCCAGGAATTTCAAACTACTAACGACACACTGGAAGAGGTCTTCGAAAACCGCGAACAGATTGAACTTGCAAAATATTATGAACAGTTGCCAAAGCCTACGTTGATGGCTATTCATGAATTCGAGGAAGGTGACCTTGTCTATACTATGGGAAATAGCGACAGTTCAGAGGAAGAATATATAGAACAACACAACGACGAGAGAAGAATGGAAGAAAGACGTGCTCCGAGGCACGAGCAAAGGACTGTCGTTGATGCAGCTGAAGCCGAAAAACCATCCAATGAAGCTTAAAAGGTTGTTTATAGTTCTGTTCTGCGCTCTCTGTGCAGTCTCTGCAATGTCTCAGGACTTGAGATGTCAGG
Source organism: Bacteroidales bacterium (assembly GCA_017538085.1). Taxonomy (GTDB): domain Bacteria; phylum Bacteroidota; class Bacteroidia; order Bacteroidales; family BM520; genus RGIG7150. The sequence goes on from JAFYJP010000073.1 coordinate 1,674, forward strand.
TCTCGGTGTCATCGAAAAGTTCCGATGGTAACGTTGACAGAACCATATATCAGGAGATGCAGAGGTCAATCCAGGAACTTGTCAATGGAATAAAATGGTGCAATTACACTGTGGGTCCTGAGGAACGCATAGAATGCACTATGCAGTTCACCATCAATGAAAGGGTTACCGATGAGAAATTCAGAGGAAAACTTAACTATGCGGTCCGCCGTCCGGTCTATAACACTTCATATACTACAACGCTTTTGAGCGGTACCGACGAGGATATTGAATTCGATTATGTTCAGGGTAGTCCGCTGGTTTTCAATGAAAACAGTTTCGATGACAATCTGACTTCCCTGGTGGGCTTTTATGTGAACATATTCCTCGGCGTATTCTTCGATTCCTTCGCATTGAATGCAGGCTCCGAATATTACGAAAAGGCACAGGCTATCGTGAACAACGCCCAGTCGGCTGTAGAACCCGGCTGGCGCTCATATCAAAAAACTCAGAGGAACAGATATTGGATAGCTGAAAATCTCATCAACCCTTCGTATAAGGAATACCATGACTATCTGTATAAACTACATCTGAAAGGTCTCGATGTTATGGCTGAAAATATGGAACTTGGCCGTTCCTACGCTACCCAGGCTATCGAGAACCTTAGAAATGTGAACCGTCAGAAATCCGGACTTTACATAATCACCCTTACCCTTGAGGCAAAAAGAGACGAACTGATAAAAATGTACACCGAAGCAGGCGATAATGACAAAAACAAATTCGTTCAGTATATGAATGAAATAGACCCTGCAAACGCTTCAAAGTATAACGCCATAAAAAAATAACCCCAATCCCTTATATCCCCCTTAGCCTTGATTAAGTCTCTCTACATCAGGAATTATGTGCTTATTGACGAATCAGAGCTGACTTTTGACAAAGGTCTGACCTGTATTACAGGTGAGGCGGGAGCTGGTAAATCCATCATTCTTGGCGCAATAGGACTTGTTCTGGGCGACAGGGCCGATACTAAACTCTGCTTTGACAAGGACGAGAAAAGCATTATTGAGGCTGCTTTTGAATTCGATGATGACAAACTTAAGTCTTTTTTCGAAGAGAACAATATTGACTACGAGACCAACAGCACCGTTCGCCGAGAAATAACACCACAGGGGAAATCCAGATGCTTTATCAACGATACACCGGTCAACTTGCAGGTTCTCAGAACGTTCGGAATGAAGATATTAGACCTGCATACACAGTACCAGAAATTTTCCCTCAGCGACAACAATTCACAGCTGGAATATCTCGACAATTATATCAAAGATGTCGTTTCGGTCGAGGACTATCAGAGTTGCTATAATGCGTATATGGCTGTAAGTCATGAACTTGATGCATCAAAGGCATTGATGGATAAACAGACCAAGGAAAAGGATTACGTCAATTTCCTGTATAAGGAACTGGAGGATGCCAAACTCGTCGCAGGTGAACTTGAATTGCTTGAAAAGGAACTTGACCGTCTGAATAATGCGGAACTCATAAAGGATA
>JAFYJP010000074.1 GCA_017538085.1 Bacteroidales bacterium
AGACGCAAGTTATGTGGCCAACTTTGAAGCCGAAGTCGGCATGCCTGGTGATGCCAATGGCGACGGAACGGTGAATGCACTTGACATCGTCATCACTGTCAATTATATCTTTGGAGCAACCTCTATAGAATTTGTCTTTGAAAATGCTGATATAAACGGAGACGGAGTTGTCAATGCTCTGGATCTTGTTGTCATCATTAATCTTATTTTCAGCTTTTGTTTACACTCTTGACAACTGCAATGGTCAATTCGTAAAGAAGCATCAGTGGTAACGCTACTATCATCATAGTGAAAATATCGGTACTCGGTGTGATTAATGCCGCAAGAACAAGCACTACGACCACCGCCACATTACGATACTGTTTTAGAAAATCAGCCTGCAAAACTCCTATCTTCCCGAAGAAATAACCAACTACCGGCATCTCAAAAACTAATCCCATCATGAATAACAATGTATTGAAAGTCGAAATGTATGAATTCAGGGAAATCTGATTAGGAACTGCATCGCTTACCTGATAGTTGCCGAGAAAATTAAGCGTAAGTGGAAAAATCAAATAATAGGCGAGAAGTATTCCCATGAAAAACAGAACCACAAAGGATATTGCACCTTTAATGGCAGGTTTCTTCTCGTTGACGTAAAGTGCCGGAGAGACATACAGCCACAACTCTATTACGATGTAAGGAAATGATATAATTAGTGCAAGATAAAACGCCGTACTCAGATGAACCATTAACTGTGCTGACAGATTAATGTTTATGATACTTATGCTTTCGATGTTGGGGCATATTTTCGGCATCCTCAACATATCGCCAAGATTGCATAATATGCGATATGTTACAAAGTTACCGTCACATGGCGCAAATATTATATTGTTGAAAACGAAGTCCTTAAATGAGAATATGACAACGGTGAGTATTACAGCGACAATAATAATCCTTATTATTGTCCATCTTAGCTCTTCCAAATGTTCCCAAAAGGTACCTTCTTTCATTCTTTGTTTTCTTCAGGTTTATCTTTTGCAGTGGAGTCTTTTTGCCCCATATCGTTGATATCTTCCTGAATATCATTGAATTGGTCTTTGATGTCATTGACTGCTTTATTGTATTCCTTGACTCCTTTGCCAATCCCACGCATTAGTTCAGGTATCTTCTTGCCGCCAAAGAGAATCAGAACGACAACTGCGATTAGGAGAATCTCCTGTCCGCCTAATACTCCGAGTAATATCATTTTTTGTTTTTTATAAAAAAAGGCTACCATTATGAATGGCAGCCTTTACCATTAAACATAATAAAATGAAAACGTTTTTATTTTGATATTGCGACAAAGCGATTGCCAAGACTCCAGAATGAATTGGCATCTTTGATTTTTACTTTTGTTATCCTATTGTTTTCATATACCATTTCGTATGATGAAAGCGGATGAGCACTTAAAACGATGAGCTTTCTTACAGTGTCAACAGGGATTTCAGTTATTTGAGTCTTGTCAATTTTTGTGAAGTATTTATCACCTTTTGTTATGATTTTGCTCTTCTTGTCTATGATTCCGTTGTTGCGGAGGTCTGCCTTTGAAGCAATGCAGTACCATGCGGCATTCATTGAGGCAGTTTGTTCTGAAACTGTATTCTCGAGGTCTTTTATCTGCTGAGTCTTTGTGGTTACATCCTGCTGCAGCTGTGTTATTTGGGAATCCTTTTTGTCAATGACGGCACGCAAGTCAGCGATGTCCTTGTCCCTCTGTTCCACCTGTTGCTGCAATTTTGCAACCATTTCGTTGAGCCCTTTCACTTCCTTTTTCGATTTGCTCAGTGCATAATTGAGATCGTTGATTCTCTTCTTGTTTTCCTCCAACTGTCTGCCGAGTTCCTCAATGTCGTTCTTGAGCTGTGCTCTTCTCTGAGCATCGGTTATACCAGTTTGTTCTGAGGAAAGGTTCCTTAGTTCATTCTCTTTCTGACTGATGGCATCAAGGGCATTCTGTATGTCATTGATACAGTTGATGTTCTCCTCAAGTTCGGTGTTCTGGCTCTCGATCATGAGTTGGGTGTTGGTTAAAACATTTTTCAGACTGTCAACTTCATGCAGTAACTGAGCATTTTCTTTCTTTGTGCCACATGCTGTGATGCACAAAACAGTTGCGATTATCGCTAATGATGTGATAGATAATCTTTTCATATTCTTTGTGGTTTCAATATTAATTATTTGGATTATTTGTTAACTGTTTGCAAATATAGTATATTTATTTGAACTGCAAGTGATATGGAATGAAACTATTTCTTAAGTTTTTCGGTCATCGAATATGGCCTGTCGTCACCCGAGAAAATTCTCTTTTTGTTTGGCTTGCTGCTCATTTCAAATGTTAATTCACCGCCCTTGAGAATGTCGTCAATGGTAATGAATCCTTTTGTATAAGGTTGACCATTCAGCTTTACGCTTTTGACGTATCTGTTCTTGTCACTTATGCCTTCCGCCTTTATTGTGAGAGTGTTACCGTTTTCAAGGTTAATCTTGATAAAAGGCAGATAAGGCGCACCCAATACATATTGGTCGGTTCCAGGACAAACCGGATAAAAACCGAATCCTGAAAGAATATACCATGCCGACATCTGACCGCAGTCATCGTTTCCGCACAGTCCGTCAATGTTGTTCTTGTACATCTTGTTCATTATTTCGCGTTGCCAGTATTGTGTTTTCCATGGCTGTGAAGTCCAATTGTAGAGAAAAACAATATGATGGCTCGGCTCGTTGCCGTGAACGTAACCTCCAAGAAGCCCTTCTTCTGTCACGTCTTCGGTCTCAGCAAAGAACTCAGACGGCAGGTGCATCGTAAACAATGAATCCATTTTTGAGATGAATGACTTTTCGCCTCCCATGAGTTCTATGAGCCTATTTACATCGTGTGGAACATAAAAAGAATAATTTAAGGCATTTCCTTCTATAAACCCTTGATTCATAGTGCTCAATATGTTGAAGTCGCTTTTCCAGCTACCATCAGACATCTTGGGACGTGCATATCCCATCTTGGTGTCAAAAACATTGTTGAAAGACTGCGCACGCTTGCGGTAGGTCTCCGCAATATCATTTTTGCCGAGATTTTTTGCAGTATTGTATATGGTCCAGTCATCGTAGGCATATTCCATCGTTATCGAAGCAGCAGAACCGGATTTTTCAGAAGGGACATAACCGAGTTTCTTGTAAATCCCTGTGTTGTCATAGTAGTCAACGTTTGATGTGCTTATCATGCATTCGATAGCTTTTTCCTTGTCTATCGGAAGTCCTTTGACAATTGCATCAGCTACTACTGAAACACCGTGATAGCCGATCATGCACCAATTTTCGTTGCCGTGGTGGCTCCATACAGGAAGCATTTTGTGGACGCTTTGGCTGCAGTGTGCAAGCATTGAATTGACAAAATCCGTGTTCTTTTCTCTGTTGATGATATTGTACAGAGGATGTAATGCGCGATAAGTGTCCCAGACTGAGAAGACGGTGTAGTTGGTGAAATCATCGGAATGATGAATTTCATGGTCAATACCTCTGTAATTGCCGTCAACATCCATATAAACTGACGGATTTATCATCGTGTGGTATAACGAAGTGTAGAGCATGGATAACTCATCTTCAGTCCCTTGTGCTTCAATTACGCTTAATGCCTTTTCCCATTTTTCATCAGCTAATTCTGCAATCTCTTCAAAGGAATGGGAAGTTGCTTCCGCCTCCAGATTCTTCTTCGCACCTTCTGTCCCAACTGCCGACAATGCAACTTTTACCACTAACGGTTCATTGTCGTTTCCAAATTCGAAATATGAAACGATTTTTCTTCCACCTATCTCAGGGAAATTGTGATTGATATCGAAACGTTTCCAGAATCCGTTGTATCTGATTTTTTCAAAATCTTGGTATCCGTAATTCTTTATCGGTTTGGAGAAGGTTATGGCGAAGTATGTGTAATTTACTCTACTCCAGCCATTTGTGATTCTGTATCCAGTAATCAGAGTATCATTTTCAATGCGCATATTAGCCCATAGAACCTTGCCGTCATAATTGTAAATTGCATGATTGAGGTCAATGATGAGTTTCTGGTCAACGTTATTTGGATACGAATATTTGTGTATGCCGACATGTTCGGTGGTTGTCAGTTGCACTCTGATATTATTATCGGCAAGGGTCACTTCGTAATAGCCTGGATGTGAAATTTCGGTGTCGTGACTGTATCTTGAACGGTATCCTGAATCAGGATTGTCGGCAGTGCCCGGATTGAGCTTTGTTTCACCAGTGTAAGGCATAAGAAGGATATCGCCGAGGTCGGAATGACCTGTTCCGCTGAAATGAGTATGGCTGAATCCGACTATTGTTTTGTCCTTAAATTGATAACCGGCACAGTATTCGTAAGCTTTTGGCTGATATATTCCATTGATATTGTGAGGAATAGTGTCAGTATCGGGGCTAAGCTGGACGATACCGAATGGGACACACGCTCCGGGGAATGTGTGTCCCATGCCATTGGTACCTATAATGGTGTTAACATAATTGGTCAGCTTAGTCTGTGCCTGTATTCCCGATGTAATTATCAATGACATGACAATTAATATCGAAAATCGTTTCATGGCTTAGTAACCGAAATATTGTTCTTGGGTTAGAACTTCCGGCTTTGCAATGGAATTCAATTTGTCCATATCAAGGTCTTTAGTCCTGCCGAGGATATAATATGTGTATTTTCTGTCTTTTATTGTTTCCTGCTGGAATTTGACCACATCATCAAGGGTCATGTCCTTGATTGCGTTATAGGAGACTTTTCTTGTATCATAGTCAAGACCCAGATCCTGTGCATTGATATAACTCCAGAGAACATTTTCCTTTATGGTTCTCTGTGTCTCAAAGTTGGAGAGAATACCGGTTTTTGCAAGGTCGAAAGCTGCCTGGCTTTGTGGCATGTTGTTGATGATTTCCTGAAAAGCATCTATTGCAGCAGCCATCTTGTCGTTTTGTGTTGCGATGAATGCAGAGAAATTATAGTCCTGAACGAGATTGCGAGGAGCTCTTACATTTGCTGAGGCTGAATAGGCTAAACTGCGGGCTTCTCTCATTTCCTGGAATACTATGCTGTTCATCGCACCACCGAAATATTCGTTATAAAGCTGAATAATAGGTTGTCTGTTGACATTATATTTTTCGTTGAGGTTACTGATTTGTGAATAGTAAATCTGGTTGGCATCATATTCTGCAAGCAATACTCTGTCGGTAGGCGTGCTGAGCTCTTCATAGATTATCTTTTCAGGTGCCTTGGTCATCACGTCAGGTATGTGATGATACTGGTTTATTTCGTTGACGACTTCATCTTTGGCCAATGGACCGTAGTAAAGGATTCTGTGTTCCATGTTTGTGAGGTCGTGAATGTAACCTAACAGCTGTTGTGATGTGAGGATTTTTATCTGTCTGTCAGTAAGAGTTGTATTCTTAACAAATTCAGGACCATATTTTGCGTAATTGCCTAAAGCCATGAAGTTTGCACGCTGATTGAGTTTGCTGTCATGACGTGCTTTGAGCAGGTCGTCCTTTAAATTGAAGAGTGCTTCTTCGTCAGGAACAGCGTTTGCAAGCAGGTCTTCGATGAGTTCCATAGCTTTTGGCATATTCTCACTCAAACCGGAAAGTGTGATGTAGCAGCGATTGTCATTGCATTGTAATCTGAAATCGCAGGCTATTTTGTAGAATTCGCTGTTGATTTGTTCAAGACTCATGCTGTCTGTTCCCAAATATTCGAGATAATCGAATGCAACTTCAAGAGCCGGATTGTTATTGGTTCCAGTTTCGAAGAGGTATATCAGGCGGAAAATGTCTGTGGTTTCGTTTTCCTTGTAGAGGACACTGATGCCTTTGTCGGTAGTCAGGATATCCATATCTTTTTTGAAATCAATAAACACAGGCTTAATAGGAGTGACTGTTGTGTTTGTGATTTCCTGCAGGAAATCACTTGAAGCATCACGGTTTGTGACTATTGGAGTGATGGCTGGCTTTTCGATTCTATCGACCTTAGGGTCACCCTGACGTTTGTATATGAGGACATAATTGTTATCGTTAAGGTTTTTGTTGGCATAGTCAATGATATCCTGTTTGGTTATCTTGCTCATTTTATCGATTCTGTTAACATAATCCAGCCCGTCCACGCCATTGATGAATGACTGTACGTATGCCATTGCGCGACCTCTGTTTGAATCGAGATAGCGTTGCATGTTAAGTTTTGCGTTTGCTATGGTTGCTTCGAGAAGTGATTCATCGAAATCACCTGCGCGAAGTTTTGCCATTTCTGCGAGGAGAAGGTCTTTGACTTCTTCGAGGGACTGACCTGACTTAGGTTCGCCATACATTTCAACGAGACCGTAATCCGACAAAGTATAGCCGTATGCTCCGACACTCAGGGCTTTCTGAGGTTGAACGATATCAACATCGAGAAGACCTGCCTTGTCGTTTGAAAGGATAGGGCCTATCAGTTCGAGGATGATGGCATCTTCTGTCCTTGCACCGCCGGCACGCCATGACAATGTTACGAAATCAGCTTCAAGACCATAAATGTCTTTTACAATTGGCTGGGTTATTGGCTCTTCTGCCGGATAATTGAGCACAGGAACGTTAGGATTGGCTTCCCAGTCACCAAAATATTTCTTGATGGTTTTTATCATCATGTCAGGGTCGAAATCACCTGAAAGACATATTGCCACATTGTTTGGAACGTAATATGCGGCTCTGTATTTCTTAAGATTGGTGATTGATGGATTCTTGAGATGCTCGCCCTTGCCCAATGTTGTCTGCATACCGTACGGATGGTGTGGATAGAGCGACCTCATCATTTCTTCGTAAACTTTATTGTTGTCACTGGTCAGCGACATGTTGTATTCCTCATAGATTGTCTCAAGTTCAGTATGAAATCCTCTGAAAACCATGTGCTTGAACCTGTCGGCCTGAATTTTTGCCAAGTTGTCAATCTGATTGCATGGAATCTCTTCGGTATATACTGTCTCATCATCGCTGGTCCATGCATTTGTGCCGTTAGAACCTATTGCAGACATCAGTTTGTCATATTCATTGGGAATTGCAATTTTTGATGCCTCGTAGCTGATGCTGTCAATCTGGTGATAGATGGCTGCACGTTCAGCTGGGTCTGTCTTTGACCTGTAAACTTCAAAAAGATTCTCTATGGTGTCAAGCATAGGCTTTTCAGCTTCATAATCTTGTGTGCCGAAATTTTCGGTGCCTTTGAACATCATGTGCTCGAAATAGTGAGCCATACCTGTAGTTTCGTGAGGATCATTCTTGCTGCCGGTCTTTACAGCTATGTATGTCTGAATACGTGGTGTCTCCTTGTTGACACACATATACACTTTAAGACCATTGTCCAAAGTGTAGATTCGTGTTTTCAGCGGATCATTGGCTACAGTCTGATATCCCTTTTTGGAACCGGTCCCGTTGTTGGGGTGTGATGTGCATGCTGCAAATAAAACTATTATAAGCAGCGGAATCAATTTGTGGAAATGTTTCATGATGAATATTTTTAAATTATTATAATGTTTTTTCAATAATGCAAAAGTACTTTATTTTTCCCTATAAAAAAATTTTTTTAAACAAAAGGCTATAAATGAGGAAAAAATACTACTTTTGCAGTCGGAAAAAGAGAAATGGTGCTTTCGTCTAGTGGTCCAGGACATCAGATTCTCAGTCTGAGGATCGAGGGTTCGAATCCCTCAAGCACTACTACATGAATCGTTTTTTCATTATCGGCTATCCATGCTGCGGTAAAACCCGTTTTTCACGGCAGGCTGCCTCCCATCTTAACATTCCTTTCTTTGATTCTGATGTTTTAGTTGAAATGGCTTATAATATGCCCATTGTCAACATTTTCAAAATCATGGGTGAAGAGGCCTTCAGAGAAAAGGAACATGAGGTAATCCTGAATTTCTGCAAAAACCGCGACAACTACATCATGGCTACCGGCGGCGGACTTCCATGTTTCTACGACAACATGGAAGTGATGAACAATGCAGGTATTACGATTTTTATACAAACCCCAGCCGAAACACTTGCAATGAGAAATTTTCATGCAAAACATCTGCGCCCTAAGTTCGCAGGAATGAATGAAGAACAGATATTGCAGTTGATTAGGGCTGAACTCCTGCAAAGAGAGTCATTTTATACCAAGGCAAAGTTCATAATTGACGGAACAACAAATAATTGTGCCCAACAGATTGAAAAAATCGTCATCGGGGCGAATCATCCGTCATAAATGTTATCGACTCTGTTTTTTGCCGGTTGCCAAGGCAATGATGGAATAAATCAAGGTAAGAATGATTATGATGGTGGCACCGGACGGAATGTTAATCCACCATGACAGCAGTATGCCTCCAATGCAGGCAATCATGTTGAACAGAAATGAATATAGAATTATTCCCTTTAAATTGTGAGTGACGTTATTGGCTGCTGACTGACCAATGCAAAGCATTGATATTACGAGCACAATGCCGACAATCCGTATGCTTATGACTATCGTCAGAGCTGTCAGTATCATCAGAATCATGTTGTGGGTCCTAACATTAATATGCTGTGAAACGGCATATTGTTCATCAAAGGCGATAAATAAAATTTTTCTGTAATTTATTATAAACCAAATTATTAAAAATACAGACAGAATGGCAGAGGATATGATGTCAACAGTGTTGGTTGCAAGAATGCTTCCAAACAGATAACCAAGCAGATCCGGTGCGTATCCGTCACTTAGGGAGATAAACAGTATTCCCAATGCCATGCCTACTGACCAAAACATTCCTATCGCGGAATCTTCGCGGAGCTTGCCTTTGTTGGAAAGCATTTCTATTCCAACTGCTGTTGCGACTGCAAATGCTGCACTGCCAATAATCGGACTTAACCCTAATAGATAGGCAAGTCCTATTCCTCCAAATGAAGCATGAGTGATGCCTCCGCTTATGAGCACTTTGCGCTTTATTACCACCCAGCTGCCTATCAAAGCGCTGGATATGCTACATAATACGCTTATTATTAGTGCGTTGATTATGAATGTGTATGAAAAAAACTCAGACATGGTTGTGATGTTTTAAAACAGTGTGCGGAATGTCACCATGCGTTATTATCTGAATAGGACATTTGTATTGCGATAGCAGCTCTTCGGTGATTATATTCGATTCATGATGGTAAAGCCCTTTGTTGACACAAGCGAAGGTTTTTACATATTGTGAAATCGTACCGATGTCGTGTGAAACAAGCATTATTGCTTTTACATCGGAATCTTTGCTCAGATATTGAAACAGTTCAAATTCGCTTTCTTTGTCAATGTACGTGTTTGGCTCATCGAGAAGTAGCAGGTCAGGCTTGGAAATAAGAGAGCGACATAGCAGCGTTTTTTGAAACTGTCCGCCTGAAATCTGCCCCGGGGTCTTTTCGACTATAGAGTCGATATTCATCTTTTTGGTGAGTTCATCGAATCGGTTTCTATACTTGTTAATCAAGTATTTCTCCGACTTGTCTGTAAATTTCATCAGACCAGAGTAAATCACTTCTCTGACTGTGATTGGGAACATCTTGTCGATTTCAGACTGTTGTGGCAGATACCCGATGTTGAGCCCTTCGGAAATATTGATGATGCCTTTGTCAGGCTTTTTCAGACCAAGTATCAGCTTAAGCAGTGTGGTCTTTCCACCGCCGTTTGGCCCAATAACGCCAATAAAATCACCATCTTTGATGTTTATGGAAACATCATCAAGTGCCTTCACACCATCATGCGAAGCGGAGACATGACTTATCTCAATAAAATTCCGTGCGGTCATTTTGTTAGTAATGTTGCGATATTTGTCATGTTTTCACACCAATTGTAGGCCATTGGATCATAACATACAGCAGTTGCTCCAATCTCATCGGCTATATTCTTGACCGAAGCTCCAGTATATTGTGATTGGTATAAAACCACTTTGATATTATGCTCTTTTGCAAAGGTCACTATTTCAGCTATATGTGAGGCTGATGGCTCTTTGCCATGATCTTCGATTGCAACTTGGTTCAGACCATAGTGATGTGCAAAATAAGTCAGTGCAGGATGATAAACCAGAAATGAATCGTTTTTTCTGTCTGCCAATATTTCGACAACTTTCCTGTCTGTGTCTATTATTTTTTCCCGAAGTGACATATAGTTTTCATAATAGGTGTTCTGGTTTGCCGTATCGTATCTGGCTATAGTGTTGTAAATATTTTCAGCGATGATAAGTGCTTCGGAAGGGGAGAGCCAATAGTGTGGGTCAGCACCATGGTATTCGCCATTGTGATAATGTCCGCCAATTTTTTCAATGTTTTCTGAAACATCTGTGAATTTGCAATCTTTTGCAAGTGATTTGAATCTTTGCGTCCATGAATCTTCAAAACCGATGTTGCCGGTTTCGAAATAAATGCTTGCATCGGATACATCTCTCAGATTCTGTGTGGTGGGTTCATAGCTCGTATGATTGGCGTTGGATGGAATGATTGCGATTACCTTCCATGTGTCGCCAGCAATCGATTCAATGAAATACTGTATAGGGACTATACTTGTGACTATTATTCGTTTGTTGCTGTTTCTGTGTGTGTTGCAGCTGCAAAGAGATATAAGCAGGCATATTGTGAGTATATATATTGATGTTTTGTTCGTTGAAAATTTTTTCATATTGATTGTTTTTAAATGACACTGCGAAAGTACGTTTTTTTTGTCAGAGAAAAAAATTTTAAAAAAAAGTCTTTATATAAAAAAAAACACTATTTTTGCAGTTCGAAATTTTGTCCCATGGTGTAATGGTAACACTACAGATTCTGGTCCTGTCATTGAAGGTTCGAGTCCTTCTGGGACAACAACAAAAAACCCGCTTTCAGCGGGTTTTTTGTTATCTGTTACTATACATATCTTCGTAATATTTCTGATAATCTCCGCTTGTGATAGTGTCCATCCATTCCTGATTGTTGAGATACCATCTGACGGTTTTTTCAATTCCCTCTTCAAATTGGAGTGACGGCTCCCAACCCAGTTCACGTTTCAGCTTGGTGCTGTCAATCGCATAACGCATGTCGTGACCTGCACGGTCGGTTACAAACGTAATCAAGTCTGAATCTGCACCTTCCGGACGATTAAGAATTCTGTCAACAGTCTTGATGAGCACCTTGATAAGGTATATGTTCTTCCATTCGTTGAAGCCACCGATGTTGTATGTTTCATTGGTTTTGCCGTTATGGAATATTGTGTCAATAGCCCGTGCATGATCCTCGACGTACAGCCAGTCGCGGACATTTTCACCATTTCCATAGACCGGCAGTGGCTTACGGTGACGTATATTATTTATAAATAAAGGTATAAGCTTTTCAGGAAACTGGTATGGACCATAGTTGTTTGAACAGTTGGTCACAATGGTTGGCAACCCGTAGGTGTCGTGAAAGGCTCGGACGAAATGGTCGCTTGAAGCTTTTGATGCGGAATATGGACTGTGTGGCTGATATTTGGTGTCTTCCCTGAAAAGCTCCTTGCCATAAACCGTATGATCTGAAATGTCCGATTTTATCCCTTCAGGATTGGTCATTTCAAGAGCACCATAGACTTCGTCCGTGGAAATATGGTAGAATCTGAAATCACTCATTTGTTTTTTACCTTCAGCGACTTGCTCCATCCAGTAGGTCTTTGCAGCCTGAAGCATTGAAAGGGTGCCGATTACATTGGTCTGGGCAAAAGTGAAAGGATCTTTGATACTGCGGTCAACGTGGCTCTCCGCTGCCAGATGAATTACCCCGTCAACATCGTATTTGCGGAAAATGCCTAGAATTGTGTCAAGGTCGCATATATCGGCTTTTACAAATGTATAGTTGGGATTGTTCTCTACATCTTTCAGGTTGGCAAGGTTGCCGGCGTATGTGAGTTTGTCCACATTGATTATGTGATAGTCGGAATATTTATTGGTGAAAAGTCTCACTACATGGTTGCCTATGAACCCTGCACCTCCGGTTATTATTATATTCCTTTTCATGTTTCTTCTACTTTTTGATATTAATTAGCTTCAGCAGGTATTGCCCATATTCGTTTTTTGCCATAGGCTGTGCTATTTCGGCCATCTTCTTGTCGGAAATCCATCCCTGACGATATGCGATTCCTTCCAAACAGCCTATTTTCAGACCTGTACGTTTTTCAATGACTTCAACAAAAGTGGAAGCTTCTGACAGGGAGTCATGAGTGCCGGTGTCGAGCCATGCAAAACCTCGTCCCAGACGTTGGAGCATCAGTTCGCCATCGTTGAGGAACCATTGGTTAACCGTTGTTATTTCCAGTTCGCCACGTGCTGACGGTTTGATTCTCTTTGCAACATCGACAACTTTGTTCGGGTAGAAATAAAGCCCCACCACGGCGTAGTTCGATTTGGGCTGTGAAGGCTTTTCCTCTATCGACAATACATTGCCGTTGTCATCAAATTCTGCAACTCCGTAGCGTTCAGGGTCGGCAACCCAATAACCGAAAACAGTGGCTTTGTGCTCATTTTCTGCAACTGTTACGGAATCCTTCAACATTTTGACAAACCCGTTGCCATAAAATATATTGTCGCCGAGTACCAGACATACGCTGTCATTACCGATAAATTTCTCACCTATTATAAATGCCTGTGCAAGACCATCGGGCGAAGGCTGTTCCGCATATTCAATATGTATGCCATAGTCGGAACCGTCACCGAGCAGCCGTTTGAACCCAGGCAAATCGTAAGGCGTTGAAATGACGAGAATATCACGAATGCCTGCCAACATCAGCACTGATATTGGATAATAAACCATCGGCTTGTCGTAAATTGGTAATAGTTGTTTACTTACACCCTTGGTGATAGGATAAAGACGGGTGCCGGAACCTCCGGCAAGAACGATACCTTTCATATATGTATATTTCGTTTTTATAATTTGCAAATTTCAGCAAAAAAATTGAAGTATGCAATAAAAGTAAAAAAATTACTACTTTTGCACTTAGTCATTAACTTTTAAATTGTAATCAAAATGGATTTGAAATTTTATCGTTGCAGACATTGTGGCAATATAATTACCCATCTGCAGGACAGCGGTGTAAGAGTGGTATGCTGTGGTGAACCCATGGAAGAACTCATTCCTAACACAAACGATGGTGCCGGTGAAAAACATGTTCCTGTAATAACTGTTGATGGTAAATTGGTTACCGTCAAGGTCGGAAGTGTCGAACACCCTTCCCTTGAGAAACATTATATAATGTGGATTGCACTTCAGACCAAGCATGGTGTGCAAATAAAATACCTCAAACCGGGTGACAAACCCGTTGCCCAGTTCGCTCTGACAGACGATGACGAAGTGGTCGCTGCGTTCGAATATTGCAATCTTCATGGACTTTGGATGTCTAAATTTGTATAATTTGATATCGAATTAACAATTAATGAAATTTATTTGAACAATTTTGTTAGTTAATCTGGATAATATTCTTTGATTAACAGCCAATTATCCAATTAAGTTTTTTTAACAAGATAAATAGCAAAAAAGGGTTCTAATTGTAAAAATTGAATTACTTTTGCATTCCCTTCCCTCCTGAAAAAGGGGGTGAAGTAGTTCTTTGAAAGAATGAAGCACAAAATAGAAGACCTAGTGGTTTGAGAAAGGTCCTGCGAGCCGGCCGTGGCACCGAGAGGCGCTGCGGCGTGTGGACGGCGTGAAGCTGTCCGTGAAGGCGAGCGGGGCTGGAAAAGAGCAATTCCTTGAGACAGAGAATGAAATAAAACAAGATAATACAATGAAGAGTTTGATCCTGGCTCAGGATAAACGCTAGCGGCAGGCCTAACAC
>JAFYJP010000075.1 GCA_017538085.1 Bacteroidales bacterium
GGGTGATATGACTCTGGCAGCCAATACAATTCTTATGCAATTGTTTACGTTGTTTTCATATTTCATGGATGGTTTCGCGTACGCGGGAGAATCACTTGTCGGCAGATTTATTGGCGCTAAAGACAGACCTTCTCTTAACAAATCCGTTATTTACCTGTTTTACTGGGGAATAGGAATTACAGCAGTTTTTACCTTGTTATATCTGTTATTCAGCAGAGATATTCTTTCCCTGCTTACTGACAATACTGCGGTAATTGACACTGCCATGACATATTCGCGATGGACTTCGTTGGTGCCTGTCTGTGGCTTTGCTGCGTTTCTTTTTGACGGTATATTCATCGGTGCGACCGCATCCAAAGCCATGCGTAACGCGATGTTTGTTGCAACAGCTATGTTTTTCGTGATATTTTACTGTACCAGAACCGCACTGTTCAATGACGGTTTATGGATAGCCTTTCTTATTTTTCTGGTTTTAAGAGGTGTTATGATGACTTTGATGCTGAAACGCAATGTCTTAGATATAATATAATACTGTTCAAGGCAGAATGTCCGAAGTTATTTTAACGTACCAATCGCTTGCCTTTCCTTTTTCATCGAGCAGATAGACATTTTCAATTGTTTTGCAGACCATCTTTTTTGAAAATGTCATTATAGTCCTTTCCGGATTATTGTAGCCTTTCTTACTGAACACACATATTTCATCGACACAGTATATTTTTTCATCAATGAATCTCATTTTCAGATTGCTTGCCGTTTCAACCGGATATATGCAGCAGAAATAACCATCATCGGAAATTAAGTGCGCAACACAACTTGCGATGTCATTTACCGTCAGCGTATCTGTATGTCGAGAGATTGCTTTCGATTTGGAGGCAGATTTAAGTGAATTTTCGAAAAATGGTGGATTGGAGACAATAAGGTTGAACTTTAAATTATCTGCTTGATTATTAACAAATTGCTGCAATGATGTACACTCTGCAGACAAACGGTTGTTCCAGGGTGAGCGAGAAAAATTTTCTAAAGTCTCTTCCACTGATTGTCTGTCAATATCTATTGACATAATATTGGCATGGGTGAAGAATTGGGCAGATAAAAGTGACAACACCCCGCAACCGCATCCAATATCCAGAATTGTATTGGTTTCGTTCTTGTTCAGTATTCGATTGTGTCCAATGCAACCTCCCAGCAAGATGGCATCGGTGCCGACTTTGAAAGAGCTGCGAGAATGAGATACATAAAAGTTTCGGAATTGGAAAATTCCTTCTTTCATCACCAACGGTTACGAGAGTTTTTTTATCATCTTTTCACCGAGAGCAGTTTTGGTCTCAATGTGTTTTTTTGTAGCGACCACAAACGTATTGGTTTCATAATCACCCCTGACGGAGCTGAAATCCTTGTCTCTTTCGCTAATGTCCCCATCTGTCCCGAAGCCTATTTTCACTGTCTCGCCGAATTCTTTCATTGCATCTGCCAACAGTCTGTTGTCAAGATCAACTACAGCATTTTCCCACTTTTTGATAAGGTCAATCACATCAGTTTTGGTGAATTTGGTGTAGGATTTATGCAGATACTCTTCGATTCTTTTCAAAGCCCATGTCCATTCGTAGGTGTAATAATTGCTATGAATATCTTTGAATGCTTCATTAATCTTGTGGAAAGTGTTATATGTGCCGTCATCGATATGCTGGAATACTTTGCGGATTTCATTCTTCGGAGCGATAAGTCCTGAAATATCAATCCAGTCGTCATCTCCGATGTTGGTTTCAGGTTTCAGACTTTCCACCATTTTCTCATTGGTTGAGCAGTCTCTGTTTTCGAGACGGCTGATTATGGAATTGCCCAAGAATTTGATTATGGCTATTTCATACAGAGTGAGACCGGTTTGCATGGAGGAATTGTTTATTCGGGTGCTGCTGTATGCGTAATAACTCGAAGTGTTTCCAGACAGTTCTTTCAGAGTCTGCAGTATTTCTTTGCCTTTTATAACCCTGTTAATAGTAAAGGGGCTGAGCAGATTGAAATTTATGCTGTCAAGAAGGTCAGGGTCGGTTCTTCTGTCACGTTTCGGCCATTTCTGAGCATCTCTCACTGTACCTACACTGCGCAAATTGACACCAGGCACAAGCACACTTTCGTCGTTTTTCTCGATAAGATATGAAAATGGGAAGTTTGAAGTGTCGGAATTGTGATAGTGTCGTCCCATGACAACAGTGAAAGGACCGACTTTTGCAGGCCATTTGACATAAGAGTCTGAAGCCGTCTTGATACCTCTTTCCAAAATGCCCTGATGTATAGGGCCAAGTTTATACATGTGGTTGCTGAAATTGGTGCCGCTGCCAGCGTTCATAAATGAATACATTCCAGCTATCAGCAATGTGTTTTTATGATGTGTAACTGTGTATGGACCGGCAAAAATGGCACAAGCCTCACCATGAAGTCCTATGCAGTTTGCAAAAAATAACGACTGCTCGGCGGAGAACTGCTCCCCTATTTCACAACCCTGTCCTATAAAGCAGTTATAAATCAATGCGTTGTCATAAACTTCACAATTTGTGCTTATGATACTGTCTTTTATAATCACTCCATTGCCGATGAATGTTGGGGCTTCCTTGCGGCTGTTGATTGATACGTTGTTTAATCTTGATGCTCCGACAATACGCGAGTATGGACCGATTTTCGTATTGTTTATCATACGTGTGCTTACAATCATTGAATTGTTTCCAATCCTTCCAACAGATGAACGGACAGACTCCGCGTATGCCTCGACAAGGCCGTCAAGTTTGGCAATAGTTTGCGTCCTGTCACGATACATAACGTAAACATGAGCAATTTGAGCCGAAAGGAAATCACAGATTTTTATT
The DNA here is from genome assembly GCA_017538085.1 of Bacteroidales bacterium. Lineage (GTDB taxonomy): Bacteria > Bacteroidota > Bacteroidia > Bacteroidales > BM520 > RGIG7150. Next base: position 2,862 of record JAFYJP010000075.1, read on the forward strand.
TCCCTGCCGCCCGTTTCACAAAGAACGCTTACTACAGTGCCGTTTCCGAATGTGCTTTCCTCATTAACACTAAGAATGTCAACATCCTCAATAATAACATTGTCTTCAACTATATAATTCGATATGTAATTTCTTACCTGATTGATGTAAACATCATTTCCAATTGTGCAATTGTTAATAGACGCATTAAAAATGCCAGGATGTTTTACAATACCGTCAAGGACGATATCCTTTTTGTTGAAAACACCCAGTTTGATTTTACCTGAGAAATTCACATTAAGTATGTTGTCACAAGTGAAATTGCTGGCAACCATAATGTCATTCCAGTCATAGCAACGACAATTGTTTTTTATAAGTTTGTTTATTTCGTCTTGAGTAAGATGACGGTATTTTTCTTCCATGATTAAAAAGTTATAGGGTTATATTTATATTGTTGAAAGTTATTGAAGACGTTGGCGTTTTTTGAGGAAGTTGAGCATTATCTGGTCATATCCGAGGTTTATGTCAGCCTCCACAAAATCAATTTTGTACTGAAGACAGCGTTCCTCAATTTCATCTCTGCGTTTTTTCTGGTATTTGTAGTATTCATCCCTGATGAGACGAGGATTGATTTTGAGTTCGGTCCTGGTCTCAAGGTCAATGAATTTGGTCGGTCTGTCAGGTAATTTGAAATCTATTTCAGTATTCTTGTCAACCACGTGAAACAGAATCACTTCATTCTTATTGTATTTTAGATGCTGAAGAGCGGAAAATACGGTGTCCAAATCCGAATAGTTGTCGAACATGTCCGTAAAAAGGATGAATAATGAGCGTTTGTGAGTTTTTTCCGCAATCAGATGGAGACATTCGGCCACATTGGACTTCCTCTTGTCATTCAGTGTGAAGTCTGAGATGAGTTTTTCGTATTCACCATACAGATATTTGAGATGAACGTATGAAGACCTTACAGGTGTGAACAAATCGAGACTGTCGGAAAATACGGACAATCCAACAGCATCGCGTTGCTGTTGGAGTATATACGAAATGCAGCCCGCGGCATAGATGGAAAATGTAATCTTGTCGGGGTTATTGACTGTAGGTGAACTGATGATAGGATAATGCATTGAAGAGGAGTTGTCCAGCAGAATATATGCTCTGAGATTAGTCTCCTCTTCAAATGTTTTTACGAATAATTTGTCTGTACGGGCGTATAATTTCCAGTCAATATGTCTCGTTGATTCACCGTCATTGTACAGTCTGTGCTCGGCAAATTCTACGGAAAAACCATGAAATGGACTTTTATGAAGTCCAGTCATGAAACCTTCAACTAATTGTGTGACAATAAATTCTAACGAATTATACTGCTGGAAAATCTTTGTGTCAAGCATTAGAGCAATTTCTCTATCTTAGCCTGAAGCGCTGCTTTATTGGCAGCACCCACTTGTTTGTCGATGACCTGACCGTCTTTGATAAACAGGACAGTTGGAATGTTTCTTACTCTGAATTCAGTGGTGAGATTTGGACAGCTGTCCACATCAACCTTTCCGATATTCACCCTGTCGCCGAACTCCTCAGCAAGTTCATCAATAAAAGGTGCAATCATTTTGCATGGTCCGCACCATAAAGCCCAGAAATCCAAAACCAAAGGTTTGTCAGCTTTTTTGTATTCTTCAAAGTTTTCGTCTGTGATTTGTAATGCCATAATTTTTATTTTTTTTGTTCTTTAACAAGAATATTTATTTGCAAAGGTAATTAATTTTTTAGAAAAAATAAAAATTGTCATCAAAAATATCTATTTTTGTAAATCAATCCATGAATAAATTAACTTATAAATTAATAAATAATGAAAAATCTTTTACTATCAGTTTTACTTGCATTTGCAAGTGTTTTTACATTAAGCGCACAATCATTCGTTAGTACAGAACCGTCAAACAGAAATGCCCTGTTGGAAGAGTTTACCGGAAGAAATTGCGGATATTGTCCGGACGGACATAGAATAGCTAATGAAATAGCTGCGGCCAATCCGGGTCGTTTCTGGGCAATCAACATCCATGCGGGATCATACGCACCAACAACCTATCCTAATTTTCTTACCCCAGACGGCACAACAGTTCACAACTATTTTTCTATAAGCGGTTATCCATGCGGAACAGTCAACAGACCAAGCAAGACTCCTTCCGATCGCTCCCAATGGAATTCACAAGTCAACAGCATTCTTTCACAAACTTCATGCGCCAATATCGCAGCCATAGGTTTCATCAATCCTGACACAAGAATACTGCATCTTATAGTAGAACTTTACTATACTTCAAACAGTTCCGCATCAACAAACTATATGTCGGCAGCATTGATTCAGGACAATATCCTTGGTTCACAGGCCGGTGGCAGCAGCAACCCTTCACAATGGAATGGCTCCACTTACAACCACATGCATGTCTTCAGAGATATGATTACACCTACGTGGGGTGAAACAGTCAGTGAAACCACCGCTGGCAGTTACCATCAGTTCGTTTATGACTACGAAATTCCTGAAGTCATCGGCAGCCCCAACGGTGTCAACGTGGTGCTCGAAGACCTCAATGTGATAGTTTTTGTCGCACAGAACAATCTCAATGTGATTACGGCAAATGAAGCCACACTTTTCATCTCCAACGGTGACAGTGAAATAAACCCATATATTTCAGAAATGTCACAAACATCAGAAATCGAATGTTCAAATGCTCTTAATCTTACCACAAGTATTATGAACATAGGTAGCGAGAACCTGAATTCAATGACAATATACTACGACTATAATGGAATATCTGTCCCTGTGCAATGGGAAGGCGACCTTGCACAATACAGCCTTCTCACGATTGAAAACACATTGCCGGTTTCTCTCGGAACAGAAGAAATAGCAGTTACTGTTTCATCTGCCAATGGGCAGGAACTTGAATTGGGCGCCGGAAACTCAAAGACTTTTGATGTGACGGCTTATCAGGGTTATGCCGCTTATGGTGAGAAAGTTGTCGTGAAAATATGGCAGGACAAATATGGAAATCAGACTACTTGGAAAATATTCAATTCGGAAGGTGAAGTGGTAAAGTCCGGCGGCCCTTACAACCAGCTCCCGGGTACTAACACAAAGCTTCAACAAGCAAACTTCAATTTCGAATATGATGACTGCTACAGATTCGTCATTTATGATTCGGGGCATGATGGAATCAATAACGGCAACGGTGCAGGACATTATCAGCTCGAAGATGCTAACGGCAACATTATTTTCTCACATGACGGTGTGTTCACTGACTATGAGATAACTGATTTTTATGCGTCATCTGAAGTACCTAATTATATCACCATTAATCCGGATATTATTGGTAGCGGAAGCGTCATCGGCGCCGGTGATTATATCGAAAACACCAAAGTGGCTTTGCTCGCTGTTTCAGGTTCAAAATCCGTATTTATGAATTGGAATGTTAATGGCGAAACATTTACTGACCCATTATTGGTTATTGATGCTCTCAGTGGATATGAAATCACAGCAAATTTCAGCTATGATGGCATTGGCGATTATGAAAATGATTTCGAAATCTATCCTAATCCTGCAAACAATATGCTTACAATAAGCAAAGTGAATGTACAACATGTTGTCATTTTCAATATTAACGGCCAGGTGATGCTGCAACAGGACTTCTCGAACACTGTAGATGTATCCGCCCTGCCTAAAGGTATGTATTTCATAAAGGTATCATCTGCTGATGGTATAGCCACAAAGAAATTCATAAAAGAATAATATTCTCATTCCATACAATAAAATGCATTATTTTAACATTATTATTAAGTAACAACTTAGTAAACTAATGGATAAAGTAAAAATTCTGTGGGTTGACGATGAAATAGAACTTCTGAAACCTCATATCATTTTCTTGCAAAACAAAGGATACGACGTCACCACCTCCAATAACGGTGGTGACGCTTTGGATATAATGTCGAAGGAAGTGTTCGACATAGTGTTTCTCGATGAGCAGATGCCGGGTATTTCAGGCATTGAAACTCTTGAAAGAATAAAGGGCAAATATCCTCTTGTACCGGTGGTCATGATAACCAAGAGCGAAGAGGAAAATCTGATGGAGAACGCAATTGGCTCAAATATTGCCGATTACCTTATTAAACCTGTAAATCCAAACCAGATACTGCTTTGTCTTAAGAAAAATCTTGACAACAGAAAACTTGTTGACGAGAAAAGCACAATGCAGTATCAGCAGGCATTCCGTCAAATCGGCATGAATATGTCGTACATTAACAGTTTCGATGAATGGGCCAATGTCTATAAGGAACTGGTTAACTGGGAATTGCGCCTTGGCTCACCTAACACCAGCGGTATGTATGAGGTCTTTGAATCGCAGAAGATAGAGGCCAATAACCTTTTTTCGAGATTCATTGAGGCTAACTATGTCAACTGGTTGAAAATCAATAACCCTGACCGTCCGTTGATGAATCAGGTAATACTTCAGAACGTCCTTTTCCCATTAATTCAGAAAAACAAATCAATATTTCTCATTGTCGTTGACAATATGCGCTATGACCAATGGAAGGTGATGGAAAGGATTATCGGCGACATATACCGTACCGACAAGGAATATATGGCATCCAGCATATTGCCCACTACCACCCAGTATGCACGAAATGCCTTGTTTGCCGGACTTATGCCTTCAGAAATACAAAAAAGATATCCCAAATATTGGCTCAACGAAGAGGATGAAGGAACCAAGAATCAATATGAGGATTTCTTTCTCGGAGAGAACCTCAAACGACATGGGAAAAGCGATATCAAGTTCACATACAACAAGATACTCAACCTGCAGGCAGGTAAAAAATTCGTTGACACTTTGCCAAATCTGCTGAACAATGAGCTAAATGTTTTGGTCTATAATTTCGTGGATATGCTTTCTCATGCACGTACCGAAATGGAAATCATAAAAGAACTTGCAGACGATGATGCAGCATACCGCTCAATAACTGAAACCTGGTTCGAACATTCAGCGCTCTACGAAGTGTTTGAATATCTTGCTTCAAGACATATTGACATTGTCATAACCACTGACCATGGCTCCGTAAAAGTCGAAGGGCCTGTCAAAATAGTCGGTGACAAGGCCACCAACACCAACCTTCGCTATAAGGTCGGCAAAAACCTCGATTACAACAAAAAGGAAGTCATGGAGATAAAACATCCTGAAGAGATTTATCTTCCAAAGGCCAACCTTTCATCAACGTATGTGTTTGCTAAAGGAACCGATTTCTTCGCATATCCTAACAACTACAATTATTATGTCAGCTACTATAAGAACACTTTCCAACATGGCGGAATCTCCATGCAGGAAATGATTATTCCGGTTGCTGTGCTAAAAGCCAAGTAATCACGATGCAATTTATCTCAAACAAACCTGAGGATCTGAAAGACATAGCACGTTCCATAATTGAGTCCTATCCTGAATCGCGTGTGTTCCCAATCTATGGGAAAATGGGTGCAGGAAAGACAACTCTTACAAAAGAATTATGTAACGTGCTAAATGTAATAGATATAGTCAACAGTCCAACTTTCGCAATAATCAATGAATATATCACCGACAAAAACGAAAGTGTATATCATTTTGACTGTTACAGGCTTAAAAACGTTAACGAATTTCTTGATATTGGCGGCTGTGAATATTTCTTCAGCAGCAACTTCTGTTTTATCGAATGGCCCCAGATTATAGAAGATTACCTGCCCGATGATTGTGTTAAAATCTTCATTGAAGTTGACGATGAAACACAAGTTAGAACTATTAAAACTGAATGATGGATTATTTTGTCGTCGATGGCTCGTCATTTTGTAAGAAACTCAGTGAGTATATTGTAACAAATAATTATCACTCAAGGCACATTTTCATTCTTACAGACGAAAATGTCAATAAATTCTGTCTCCCGACCATACTGTCAGTTTTGGAAAATGCAAAATACGATGTGATAGTCTGTGAGGGAGGAGAGGAAAACAAGACTTTAGAAACATGTTGTAAAATCTGGCGGCGTTTGTCGGATTTGAATTGTGACAGACATTCATTTGTCATTATCATAGGCGGTGGAGTTTTGTGCGATATGGGCAGCTTTGTCGCTGGTACATTTATGCGCGGCATCGACCACATGCTCATCCCCACTACTCTTCTCGCCCAGATTGATGCTGCATTCGGAGGAAAAAACGGCATAAACTTCTACAATGTTAAAAACCAAATCGGACTGTTTCTGAAACCGAAATCTGTAGCGGTGAATACGGATTTCATCAAAACTCTTCCTGAAAGACAATTTAACTCCGGACTTGCAGAGGCCATCAAATGCGGAATTTTAGGCGTTGATGGCATTTTAAATGAAACCAGTAATAAACCCCTCGCACGCACAGGCATATTAAGAATTGTTGATGATGCAATACGGTTCAAGATAAGCATCACCGATGAAGATTTCACTGAAAAAAACAAAAGAAAGATTCTGAATTTTGGCCATACAATAGGACATGCGGTGGAAACCTATTATATGCCGCAACTGCTTCATGGAGAGGCTGTCGCCTTCGGTATGGTTTGTGCGGTTCTGCTTTCTGAAAGAAAATTCAGTCTTGACAAGAAATATGCTGAAAAACTGATATCGATAATCCGTCTCTACTTCGATAAAAATATTGTCCAATCGTCTGACATTGAGAGTATTATTGGGATTATGCGTCATGACAAGAAGAACGAAAATGGTGAAATAAAATTTGTCCTGCTCAAAGATATCCACTCGCCGGTTTACGATATCACTGTGTCCCCTGAGGACATCCGAAAAGCTATCAATGATGCGATAAAGATATTTGTAAATATATGACCATCCCATTCAACAAAAGCGAATACAACAGGCTTCTCATCCTTTCATACCTGTATGGAGACCATATTCCGAAGCCATCATACGATTGCCCGGATGATGTGAAACTTCTGTACAAAACACTCGATGAATTTCCACAACGAACAATAAACTGCGATAATGCAGGCACTGTCCTCAGATTTATGCTTTCGGTTGTTGCAGCGAAACGTCAGCCCTACCCCATTGTCATTACCGGCAGCGAAAGAATGCTTGAAAGACCTATTGAACCATTAGTCAGTATATTACAACTATTAGGAGCAGATATTTCATACATCGGCAAAAACGGTTTCCCGCCCGTCATAGTGAACGGCTCCGTGATTCCGGATGGTGTCAGTGAGATTTTCTTCAATGATGTTGTCAGCAGTCAGTTTGTGTCGTCAATAATGATGATTGCACCTGTTTTCACACACGGCTTAATCATACATTATAAGAATATTCCATCGTTCGAATATGTAAGGATGACTTCTGAAATGATGAACATCTTTGGTCTGAAGAATGAGATTACAAAAAATGAAATCAAAGTCTGGCACGTCGGAAATGAGGTGAAAATTAAAGAATCCATTCTTGAAAGGGACTGGTCATCCGCTGCATATATATATCCGATATTATTGATTGATAACAAATTGCAACCTGTAATTAAAGAATTACATAACAATAGTATGCAAGGCGATGAAATGATAGTCAGCATTGCAGAAATGTTTGGCATCGTGTCGGAAAACACCAATGACGGAATAGTACTGCATTATGATAAAAGTCGTATTGTATGCGAAAGAAATATTAATGTTATAAATGTGCCGGATTTGACACCCGCCATTGCGACATTGGCATCTCTTCAGGATGGCAGGACAAATATCTCAGGAATGAAAAATCTCAAATGGAAAGAATCAGACCGTCTTGCATGTATAGTCAGTAATTTGTCGAGGGTTGGCATTGAAATACAGGTTAATTCCAATGATTCAATAACCATAATTTCGGAAGACACAATAAGCAAAATCAGAAATATAGATTCTCAAACAACCGTCAGCTCCTCTAACGACCATCGTATTGCAATGTCGCTTTATCCTTTCACTTTGTTGAATCCAAATATATTAATTGACGACTTGAAATGCATCTCCAAATCATTTCCGAATTTTATAGGAGAAATATCAACATTTTTTAATACCTTTGCAGTTTAAAAATAAAAAAAATGGTTGTTGATTTATTCGTTCCATGCTATATTGACCAGTTATATCCACAGACTGCCTTCAATGCAATAAAGGTTCTTAAAAAATGCGGTGTGGAAGTTAATTATAATTCACAGCAGACATGCTGCGGCAAGATAGCCTTTGAATCAGGCTTCAGAACAGAAGCCGAGGAATTGGGTGAGAAATTTCTCAACGAATTCAGCGGTGAAAACCCAATTGTAGGTCTTTCAGTTTCATGTGTCGCCTACATTCAGAAAAGATATAAAAATCTATTTTACAATACGGGGAATCATCCACGCTATCAAGCAGTTGAGAAAAATATTTTCTGCATCGAGGATTTTCTCGTAAACAAATTGAATGTTACGGATTTTGGTGCAACATTTGAGAAAAAAGCGGTTTATCATGATTCATGCAGTTCTTTGAACCTCTATAACAGAAGATTGTATGATGAGCCTCGCAAACTTCTGAAAAATGTCTGCGGACTTGAGCTTATGGAGACAGGGAAAGGATCATGCTCAGGCAGCGGTGATCTGTTCACGGTTAAATACAGTTCCGTATCTGCGGCAATGATTGAGACTGAGGTTAAGGCAGCACTTGACGTAGAAGCAAGCACTATTATCGTTTCTGACAGCAGCTGCATGATGAATCTCGAAGGTTACATCAGAAAAAACAATCTGCCTCTTGCCGTTGTCCATCTGATTGACGTAATCTCCTCCTTCTAACACATAATCATTATATGACAGACGAAATATGACAGACGAAGTGATATTTCAGAGGATTGCCAAAGAACTGGGTATTAACTTTGTCCAGGTGAGCAATACTTGTCGTTTGCTTGACAATGGTGATACCATACCCTTCATTGCGCGATACAGAAAAGAAGCCACAGGCAGTCTTGACGAGGTTACCATTGAGAGCATCAGAGACATGCGTCAGAAGATGCTCGATGTTGAGAAACGCAGAACTTTCATACTCAATACATTAGAGGAAGAAGGTGCTATCACCGACGAACTTAGGCTGAAAATAGAGAATGCCGAAACGTTGGTTGAACTTGAGGACTTGTATCTTCCTTACAAACCGAAAAGAAAAACAAGAGCTTCAATTGCTAAAGAAAAAGGACTTGAGCCTCTTGCTGATATTATTCTGCGTCAGCAGAACATTGATGTCAAAGCAAAGGCCGAGCAATTTGTCAACGAAGAAAAAGGCGTTTTATCTGCCGATGACGCAATTCATGGAGCTTCCGACATTATTGCGGAAAGAATAAACAAGGATGCCTACACTCGTTCCAAAATCCGTAATCTGTTTAACAAAAAAGCTCATATTGTTGCAAAAGTGGCAAATGGAATGGAAGATGAAGGCAATACATACAGCCAATATTTCGATTACGATGAACTTCTGACAAAAGCTCCTTCACATAGAATTTTAGCTGTTTTCAGAGGTGAGAACGAGAAAATACTGAAACTTAAAATCCGTCCCGATGAAGCTGAAGCAATTAGCATCCTTGACAGGATTTATGTGCGTGGGAACAATGAATCGTCTGAAATCGTCAGGAAGTCTGCGGAAGACTCTTACGACAGGTTGCTTGCCCCATCAATTGAAACGGAAATCAGAGCAGTTGCCAAGGAAAAAGCGGACAAGACTGCGATTGCGGTATTTGCTGACAATCTGCGTCAGCTGCTGATGGCTCCCCCACTCCACGGCAAGAATGTGCTTGCAATAGACCCGGGATTCCGTACAGGCTGCAAGGTCACAGTGTTGAACAAAAACGGGAAGCTGCTTCACAATGACACCATATACCCTCATCCACCAGAACCGAAGATTCCTGAGTCAATTAACAAAATACTCAATATGGTGGAGATGTACGATATAGACGCAATCGCTATCGGAAACGGCACGGCAGGAAGGGAAACCGAGAACTTCATAAAAAGAATCCGTTTCCCAAAGGATATTGTGGCTGTCATGGTCAATGAAAGCGGTGCATCAGTATATAGTGCGTCAAAGATTGCAAGAGACGAATTTCCAGAGTATGATGTTACAGTAAGAGGCTCAGTGTCAATTGGAAGGCGCCTTATCGACCCATTGGCTGAACTTGTCAAAATAGACCCCAAGTCAATCGGTGTGGGTCAATATCAGCACGATGTCAATCAGACTGAACTTCAGAAATGCCTGCAATCGGTGGTTGACAGCTGTGTGAATGCAGTTGGCGTTGATGTCAACACCGCCTCCAAGGAACTTTTGGTTCATATTTCAGGACTCGGTCCTGTCCTTGCACAGAACATCATAGACTACCGCAATGAAAACGGCGATTTCAAGTTGAGAAGTGACCTTAAGAAGGTAAAACGTTTCGGTGACAAGGCTTTTGAACAGTCGGCAGGTTTCCTCCGTATCAGCGGCGGAGCCAATCCGTTGGACAACAGTGCGGTACATCCGGAATCATATCATATTGTCGAAGAAATGGCATCCGACCTGGGATGTGATGTTTCCGAACTCATCTCCAATAAGGAACTAATCAATAAAATTGAGATAAATAAATATGTTACAGATACAACCGGACTGCCCACACTCAATGACATAAAATCGGAACTCGAAAAACCGGGCAGAGATCCACGATGCACTTTCGACATGTTTGAATTCGACAAGAATGTCAAAACAATTGACGATGTCAAACCAGGAATGATTCTTCCAGGGATAATCACAAACATAACATCTTTCGGTGCATTTGTTGATATAGGAATACATGAAGACGGACTGGTTCACATTTCCCAAATGGCCGACAGGTACGTCAGTGA
>JAFYJP010000076.1 GCA_017538085.1 Bacteroidales bacterium
GACAAGATGATGGAACTCGTCAACAAATACTTCTACTGCGGATAGAAGTGCATTCGTTGTAAAATAAAAGCCTGCATTTCACTTGGTGTGATTTGCAGGCTTTTGTTTTTGTATATATTTCAGATTTATTTGGTGTAAGCTTCAATCATCTGTATGATTGCGTAGGTGCAGACTGGACAAAACTTGTCACCTCTGAATGTATTCATCATGCAATCGTAGGCTGGACGGTACATGCCCTTTGGCGTATATCCGGCTCCTTCGAAAACACCGACTTTGTCGTAATATTTTTCTGTCGCCGGTGTCGGTACAGGAGTTTTTTTGTCAACCATGAATTTCCATTTGCTGTCAAAGTCAACAAGTGACGTTATGTTGAATTCCCACGGTTCAATCTTCAAATTGTAGTATTCTTCATATTCCACATCTCCGGTATATTCGTCTGCAAGACCTGCAAAAGCATGGCTGAATTCATGAATTATGACCTTAGCCGATGCCATGTTGCCTGACGTGCTGACGGAGTAGTAGTTGTAAATACCGCCGCCGCCATAAACGGTGCTGTTGACGAGGATGTATATCTGGTCGTAAGGTGCGCATGCTGCTACATCCTTTACGGCAAAATAGCTTTCGGTAGTGTTGTACCTGTCGGAATAGAAGGTGTCGAAGTGGCAGTCAACGATTGTGTTTCTCCAGATTCCTTTGCGAGGAATATCTGTTCCGCTTTCCACTGACGGAGCCAGCACGCCTCTTATGTTGAAATCATCGAGATATGACGAATATGGCTCAAACGTTCTGAAGACATTGACCAGTGCGTCACAGTCAGATTTGAACTTGTCCATTTCTGCAGCTGTGTAGCCATCGGGGATTACGACAATGTCAATCTTCTTTGCAGGATCACCGGTCACGTATGCGTCATATACTGGAAAATCATACCTCTGCTCGGTGGTGTTGTAGATTTCCTTCGGGTCATACTCTGCACTGAAAACCTTCTCGAAAACCCCATCGTAATTTCTTTCGTCAATTTCGATGATGGCATTGTTCTTAGGCAGCGGCACCGAGACCGACTCCTCATAGCAACGGCACATCTTTGAGGCCTCTTCGGTAGTCTGCCATTCTTGGAACAGCGTGCAGTAACCGCGTGTGTAAATTGTTTTTCCTGACTGTGCGTCAATTACCTTAACCATATATGAACCGTAGTTGAATTCGTCAAGAAGGATGGTTTTTGAACCACCCCAGTATTTCTCAATGACGAATTTGTCCAATATGAATTTTGAGGTTTTGCTGTCGCCCCAGTGATAAACGTCCATCCTTAATGAACGGTTTTCGAAATATTTGTCAAACTCAACAGCATTAACAGCTGATATACAGATGAATGTAAAAATCAATGAAAGTAATAGTTTTCTCATTTTTTTTAGTTTTAATGTCCTGCAAATGTAATCAGATTTATCCAAAAATGGTATGTGTTGAAGTTATATTGTCATGGATTTATATTATTATTTTTATATATACGACAAAATGTCGTTTTGATAGACATGGCAAACTTTTTGTTGTTATCTTTGCAAATTAAAATTCTATGGAGGAGTAAGTATGAAAAAAAATAAAGATAATAAAAAGAAACTGAAAGATATGGAAAAACAGGCAAATGAGGATATGGAGCAGACTCAGGGAGAGGTGGTTGACGAAAAGAAAAATGAGACTTCTGCTACAGAAGATCAGCATTTAGAGGCTGAGGAAGAGTCTCCTAAGAATGAAACGGAGAAGAATAAAGGCTTCAGCAAATCGAAGAAGAACAAAGAATTTGAAAAATTGGCAGAAGAAAAAGCCGAACTTGAGGAAAAGTTGTCAGCATCAGAAAAGTTGGCTTCCGAAAACAGAGACAAATATCTGAGAATGTTTTCAGAATTCGACAACTATAAAAAAAGAGTTGCCAGGGAGAAGATTGAACTCATTGATTCTGCGTCAGAGGGTACAATCAAAAAACTTTTGCCTGTGCTTGACGATATAGATCGTGCAAATGAGATGATGGACAAGGCTACTGATGTCCAGGCTGTTAAGGATGGATGCAATTTGATTTTCGATAAAATAAAGAACATACTGACTTCATGCGGCCTTGCTGAAATGGAGACGACAGGAGAGGATTTCGATGCGGACAAACACGAGGCTATAACTCAGCTTCCGGCAGCATCGGAAGACCAGAAGAACAAGATAATTGATACAACCAAGAAAGGCTATACGCTTAACGGCAAAATAATCCGCTTTGCTCAGGTTGTAGTCGGTTGTTAAGGGGGATGAATTATGGCAAAAAGAGATTATTATGAAGTGTTGGGCGTTTCCAAGAATGCCACTGACCAGGAAATAAAGAAGGCATATAGGGAGATGGCCATGAAATATCATCCGGATAGAAATCCGAATGATAAGGAGGCAGAAGAGAAATTCAAGGAGGCTGCCGAGGCGTATGATGTCCTCAGCAATCCTGAAAAACGTCAGAAATATGACCAGTTCGGTTTCGATGGTCTTAACAGCATGGGAGGCGGAGGATTCTCTGGCAGTATGGATGATATTCTCAGTCATCTAAATGATTTGTTCGGCAGTGGTTTCGGCTCATTCTTCGGCGGCGGCTTCGGCAGCAGTTCCGGTCAACGCCAGAAAAGAGTCCATCGTGGCAGTGACATAAGAGTCAGCTTGAAACTTACCCTTGAGGAAATCTCGGAAGGGGTGGAAAAGAAGATTAAAATCAACAAATACGTCAAATGCAAGGAATGTGACGGTACAGGTGCTGAAAAGGGCTCAGGCTATCAGACTTGTACTACATGTAACGGTACCGGTACTGTAGTCCGTGTCCAGAACTCGATTTTCGGTCGCATGCAGACATCTTCGATATGTCCTACCTGTGGCGGTGAAGGGAAGATTATTTCAAAGAAATGCACTCACTGTAATGGCAACGGCATCGTCAAGGAAGACGAAATAATTACCATAAACATCCCTGCCGGCGTTTCCCAGGGTATGCAGCTTACCATGTCGGGCAAAGGCAACTGCGGCGCTCACAATGGCATCAATGGTGACTTGTTGATTGTGATTGAGGAACTTGAACACGAATGTTTCAGACGTGACGGTGACAATATTTATTACGACAAATATATAAGTATTTGTGAGGCGGCTCTCGGTGCAACGGTAGAAATACCTACTCTGAACAAACCCGTTAACATAAAGATTCCGGCAGGTGTGCAGTCAGGCGAAATACTTCGCGTAAAAGGGAAGGGACTGCCTCGCTTGAACTCTTATTCACGTAGAGGTGACCTGCTTGTATGTGTGAACGTTTGGACCCCGAAAAACCTTACACGCGAAGAGAAGAAAACACTTGAAGAACTTTCAAAATCACCTAATTTTATTCCTTCTCCCACTAAAAAGGATCTCGGATTCTTTGATAGGGTGAGAAAAATGTTCGAATAAATGCCTATGAATATTATTCATGTCAACCAAGTCAGAAAACAATATCAAAACCATCTTGCCCTAAATGATGTTTCCTTTGATATAGAAAAAGGCTCAATCTTTGGACTTCTCGGTCCGAATGGTGCCGGAAAAACAACTTTTATAAGAATCTTGACTATGATAACTGCTCCTGACAGCGGTTATATTCTTTTCAATAACGAAAAACTTGACAGTCACAATATCGCTGATATTGGCTACCTTCCGGAAGAACGGGGGCTTTATAAGAAAATGAAAGTGGGGGAGCAGGCTCTGTATCTTGCGCGTCTGAAAGGTCTCGACAGGGATACTGCTATGACTGAACTGAAAAAATGGTTCATTAAGTTCGACATCACTTCATGGTGGGATAAAAAAGTGGAGGAGCTTTCAAAGGGTATGGCCCAGAAAATACAGTTCATCACTACAATAATCCATCATCCTAAGGTGTTGATTTTCGATGAACCGTTCAGTGGTTTCGACCCTGTAAACACCAGTGTCCTCAAACAGGAAATCATCAATCAGAGGAATAATGGAGCGACAATCGTATTCTCAACACATAATATGGAATCCGTGGA
>JAFYJP010000077.1 GCA_017538085.1 Bacteroidales bacterium
AGTCATAACTTTCATCAACGAAAGGGAAAAACCTTTAGCATTCTACTATTTCGGTAACCGCAGCAAAGGCTGGGATGTGCTTAAGAAGACAACATCCGGCGGCGCATGTGTCAACGACACCATCATGCACTTTGCCAATGCAAAAATGCCTTTTGGCGGCGTAGGCAACTCAGGTATGGGACGCTATCACGGCAAAAACAGCTTTGAGGCTTTCACACACCATCGCTCAGTTATCGACACTCCAAACTGGATAGACCTGCCCTTCCGCTATATGCCATACAAATTCATCGGTTTAATGAAAAAAATATTAGGATAAATGACCAAACGTTTAATTTTCTTATTGTTTATTGCCATCACTTCATTTCCGGCAATAGCTCAGACTGACTACCACATTACAGACTTCGGAGCGGTAGATGATGGTATTTACTTGAATACAAAGATTATACAATCGGCTATCGATTTCGTAAGTGAAAATGGCGGCGGTCGTCTGATATTTCCTTCAGGCAAATATCTGACAGGTTCCATTTACTTAAAGTCAGATGTCACCCTGCACCTCGAACAGAATGCCGTTATCCTCGGTTCCACAAATCCTCTGGATTATGTGAAAGACCCTTACGTAAGATGGATGTCTCTGATATTTGCCATAAAGCAAAACAACATAGGGATAACAGGAGACGGAACCATTGACGGCCAAGGATTTGCGACTGCTTACAATCAATGTGAGAATATTCACAAGGGACTGTTCAACGACAATCTGAGGAACGATCGTCCGAACGAGACCAACCGGCCGGAGAACATTTATTTCAGGGAATGCACCAATGTCCTCGTTGAAGGCATCACCTTGAAAGACCCTGCAAGTTGGAATCAGACATACGACCGCTGCATAAATGTAACAGTTCAGAACATCACGGTTGACAGCAAATCATACTGGAACAACGATGGTATCGACATTGTTGACTGCAATGGGGTAATAGTGCGAAACTGCGACATGGATGCAGCAGACGATGTTTTTTGTCTGAAATCACACAACAAGGACTGTATCTGTCAGAACGTGGTAATTGAAAACTGCAGGGGACGCTCAAGCGCAAACGGGCTGAAATTCGGAACAGTGTCACAAGGCGGATTCAAGAACATAACCATCAGAAATCTGGAGATTTATGACACATACCGCAGCGCAATAACTTTGGCAGCCGTTGACGGTGGAATCATTGAAAATGTTGACATCGACGGAGTCAGGGCCATCAATACCGGCAACGCGATTTATCTCCGTACCGGCAAGCGCAACAAGGACGAACGCATCGGCACAATGAACAATGTGCTGATAAAAAACGTTTACGTTGAAGTACCGGCGACAAAGCCAGACAAAGGTTATTCTTACGAAGGGCCGGTTGAAGACCTTCCGAGAAACATCTCTCCAGCAGGCATTGTAGGAATCGAAGACAGTCATATCAAAAATGTCACGCTTGAAAATGTTGAAATCATCTATCCTGGCGGAAGCGATCCAAATTACGCCTACCGCGGCACTGACAAGGAATCACTGAACTCTGTCCCGGAAATGATTGCGTCTTATCCGGAATTCTCACAGTTCAAGGAACTGCCTGCCTGGGGGCTCTACATCCGTCATGCTGAAAACATAACTCTCAAAAATGTAACTCTCACAGCCAAGGAAAAAGAATACCGACCAGCCATTGTCGCTGATGACGTAACCACTCTCAAACTTGAGAAGATAAACATTTCAGAACCCGACAGCAAGAACAAGAAACAAATCATTAAAAACAACGTGAGGAAATGAAACGCATAATACTGACTATCATAGCTTTACTTATATGCAGTCTGGCATATCCGAAACAGTATCAAGGATCATTTTTCGGAATGAAATCAGACGGCACGACCGACAACACCACATCATTTCAGAAAGCCATGGACTGGATTAGCACTGAACATCCGGGCGACACCATTACACTGTATGTGGGCAGATACCTCATCGGAAGTGTAAAGCTCCGCTCAAATGTCACACTATATCTGAAGGAAGGTGCAATTCTGGTTGCAAAGTCATCACCATACGAATACGACAGCCTGAACGGAATCACCGCCTTGCTGTTAGCCGATGGTGTCAACAATTTCCACATCTTCGGACAAGGTGTAATAGAAGGTGCCGGAGAAAAGACAGTCACCGAAATCAACAAGCTTGTCGGAAAGGGCTTCCTTCCTAAGACTGACAACATCATACCATCACTATTATTACTCAATAACTGTAAAGATATTTCCATAAAGGACATCATCATGCAATACCCCAGCGACAAAGCAGTAATTGCTATTGCATGCAAGTCTATACATATTGATAATGTGACTGTTAGAAATGATGAGGTGGCAGTATTCCGGAATTTTTCAGGTGAAGATGATGCATCGGTTACATTCTGAGCGATTGACAAAACCTCATCTCGCATCAATTCTGTACAGTTTCAATTTCCCTGAAGACCTTCCTTTGTGAAAACAGCAATATCGCAGCAAGAGCGGCGCCGCAGATATCCGATATCATGCAGGACGCCCATACTCCCATCAAGCCGTCACCGCCGTGTTTCGTAATAATCGACGGCACTATATAACACAACGGCACCAAGAAAATAACCTGACGTGACAGACTCGTGACAATTGCAATCCACGGCTTGTCAATCGATTGGAAGAAATTGGAGTTCGTTATCGTAAATGCAATGAATGGTGCCATCACAATCAGCATACGCAAACAAGGTATTGCTATTGCAATAGTGGTGGCATCATCAGTAAAGGCTCTGACAATATAATACGGAAATACGCAGGCTATTAAAGCCCCCACAATACCGATGGCGACATTCCATTTCATCGTCAGCTTATAAACCTCCTTAAGCCGTAAACTCAATCCTGCGCCATAGTTGTAACCGGCAATAGGTTGCATTCCCATACAGATGCCAACTATCAACAGAATAAAAAGCAATACAAACGAATTGCTGATACCGTATGCACCGACAGCATAGTCGCCGCCATAACGCAGAATCTGAGTATTGAGAATGGCAACAACACCGGCTGCCGCCACATTCATCAGGAACGGACTCATGCCTATCAACAAAATATTCTTCAGAATATAGCCTTTCAGCCGCCATGCATGTCTTCTGAAATGAATGAAAGATTTCGGATTGACAAAATGAATTATTGCCGCAATTGAAGAGACAGTCATTGAAATGGTCGTTGCCCATGCAGCACCACCAATACCAGTCTTAAAGACAAAAATGAAAATCGAATCAAGGATGATATTCAAAATAGCACCGCCGGCAAGTATAAACATGCTTTTCACAGGATAGCCTGAAGACCTGATAAGCCCCACCAAATTAAACGTCAACGTGGTCATGAACATTCCAGGCATAACTATCCGCATATATTCCAAAGCGTACGACACAGTATCGTCAGTGGCTCCAAACTTCCGTAAAATGCTGGACATAAACATATATCCGAAAAACATCACAATGCCACCTAATATGAATGTGTATATAAAGCTGTTGCCAAGAATATTCTCAGCCCACTCCTTGTCGCGTTTGCCCAAAACAATTGACATTCTGGCAGCAGAACCGGCACCGATAAGTGAGCCGAAGGCATGGATGATATTCATCACCGGCATGGTAATGGCAAGTCCAGCTATGGCCAACGGACCAATACCATTGCCGATGAACATTCTGTCAGCAATATTGTAAATCGAAGCAATTATCTGGCTTACCACTGCCGGAAGAGCATAGACCCATAACAGATGCCTGATGTCTCCTGTGGCAAGTTCCTTAGTCTTGTCAATAGTTCCTTCCAATGTATATCTTCAGTTCAAATGATTTAATAACCGTAGCTTGAGCCATCAAAACAATGAGTGCAGATTCTTTCCTTCGGCAATCCGATTGCTTTTGCAATAACATCTAACGAATTGAATTTCAGCGTATCAACTCCCAAATGTTTTCTGATGCTTTCAACCATACGCGCATACTGAGGAGAGGTTTCATCCATATAAAGAGGAAGATTCTTTTTGCTGTTGCCCTCAAGTTCTTCAACGACCCGACGGGTTATAAGTTCCATTTCCGATCTTGAAGTCGAGAAATTGATGAATTCACAACCGTAAAGCAAAGGTGGGCAGCTGATTCTGACATGGAGCTCCTTTGCACCACAGTCATACAGTTTCTTAACATTGTCTCTCAGCTGAGTGCCTCTGACGATAGAGTCATCACAAATAACTATTCTCTTGCCTTCAAGGACGCTTCTGTTTGGAATGAGTTTCATCTTGGCGACATGCTCTCTGGTTTCCTGATTTACAGGCATAAAACTGCGCGACCATGTCGGAGTGTATTTGACAACCCCTCTTTTGTAAGGTATTCCGCGGCCAAGTGCATAACCCAAAGCCATACCAATTCCGGAATCAGGAATTGCAGAAACGAAATCAGCTTCCACATCATCCTTCTTACCCATCTCATAACCTTCGCGATAGCGCACATCCTCCACATTTATGCCTTCATAATCCACCGCCGGATATCCGTAATAAATCCAGAGGAAAGAGCAAATCTGCATTTTGTCGTTAGGAGGCAACAACTGTTCTATTCCGTCGGATGTAACACGGACTATCTCGCCAGGACCCACAAACTTTTCAGTCTCATAACCCAAATTAGCATAACTGTGACTCTCCGAAGCAAGCACATAGCCATCATCACCTTTACCGATAACAATAGGAGTACGTCCATAATAATCACGAACAGCAATAATTCCGTGGTCAGTAAGAATAAGCATTGAGCATGAACCTTTGACCTTTCGGAAGACATTTTGGATTCCATCGACAAAATCCTTACCTTGAGTAATCAGCAATGCCACAAGTTCCGTCTGGTTGGTTACCCCACTGCTAAGTTCAGTGAACTGCTGGTCCTTATCAAGGCACTCCTGTTCCAATTCACTAATATTGTTGATTTTGGCAACGGTGACAATTGCAAATCTGCCAAGATGGGAATTGACAACTATAGGCTGTGAGTCGGTATCGCTTATCACACCGATACCGCTATTGCCCTTGAATTTGCCGAAATCGTCACTGAATTTCGTTCTGAAATAAGAATTGTCAATATTATGAATGGCACGATGAAAAAAGCCATCGTCCAATGTTACCATACCACCACGTTTAGTGCCTAAATGTGAATGATAGTCAATGCCGTAAAACAGGTTTGTCTCGCAAGGATGTTTGAGAACTGCACCAAAAAACCCACTCATTTTTCTATAATTTATTAAAGGATATTTTTTTAAAAAACAGTCGCAAAATTACACTTTTTTTTAAAAACATATTTCCTCAAATCACATTTCTTCAATGAGCAATCTTAGGTGTAGCATTTCAGCAGGAGAAAACATCTCAGTGTCAGCATTAAATTGTGGCTCGCGAAGTTTGTTCAGCTCTTTCAGATGCTGTTTTGCGAGTTCGACACTTTGTGCATGGTCGAATGCCAATTCCGGGAGGTCGTTGATGTCAAACCACTGCGCTTTTTCGGCATCATCACCGCCCACTGCATCCCTGAGCCTGATAATCGTCAGATAAGTAATGCCAATGACCCTTTCACGCGGGTCTCTGTCAGGCTTACTGAAAACTCCATAAAGCTCCACGTCCGAAACTTCAAGGCCTGTCTCCTCCCTGAGTTCCCTTTTGGCTGTCTCGTCTATTGTTTCATCCATATTTGAAAAACCGCCTGGAACAGCCCAATAGCCCTTGTACGGATCATTTTTACGCCGTATCAACAGTATTTTCAACGAATTTCCGTCATATCCAAACACAAGACAGTCAGCAGCGACAGCCGGATGCGGATACTGATACTTGTAAGGTAATGCTTCTTCCATAATTGAATTGTTTATGCAATTTTTACAAAGATACAAAAATTTCAAAATATTATGTAAGTTTGCAGTTTGAATAATTGTCAAAATGATAACACCACCATCACTACACAAAGGCGACAAAGTCGAAATCGTAGCAACAGCAAGGAAAGTAACGCTATCCGACATTACTGAGGGTGTGGAAATCCTGCAAAGCTGGGGGCTGAAAGTTGTTTTCGCAGAGAATCTTTTTGAAGAAGACAACCAGTTTGCCGGCACTGACGAAATACGTGCTGCCGACCTGCAGAAAGCCATCAACGACAAGGAAATAAAAGCCATTTTCTGTGCCCGAGGTGGATATGGAACTGTCAGAATCATTGACAGGGTTGATTTTTCAGGCCTTTTAGAGAATCCCAAATGGATAATCGGTTTCAGCGATGTAACCGTCATACATAACAAAATGAACAATCTCGGCATCGAAAGCATCCATGCTCCGATGATGGTCACAATCGCCGATGCGACACCAGAAAGCAAAAACGCCTTGAGAAAAATACTATTTGGCATTGATTCCGAGACTGATGAACAACAGGGCAAATGCGACACGATAAGCTATACCACCACGGTTGAAACATGCAAAATTCCAAACCGCAAAGGAACTGCAACCGGCGAAGTGGTCGGCGGCAACTTGTCAATTCTTTACAGCCAGATAGGCAGCGACAGCGACATACAAACAATTGACAAGATTCTATTCATCGAAGACCTTGACGAATACCTATACCACATCGACAGGATGATGATGAGTCTGAAACGGTCCGGGAAACTTGAACATCTCAAAGGCCTTATCGTTGGTGCATTCACTGACATGCACGACAACACCATCCCGTTCGGCAAAACCGCAGAGGAAATCATCATGGATGCAGTAAAAGACTACGACTACCCTGTCTGTTTCAACATGCCTTTCGGACATATCAGCAATAACATGCCTATAACATTAGGCAGAAAAGTGACTTTGAATGTCGGTGACAAAGAGGTAAACCTCAAATTCGAGGACAAAGGGACCGAAACCGACAAAAAGACACAAATCAAACAGTTCTCGGTCTCGGTTCTGTGGTTCACCATATTCTTTGCAATTGCACTACTTTTAGGATTATTAGTCAAATATATTATCAATAATTAACACCTCAAAATATGAAAAAATCATTATCAGTATTCGCAGTTTTTCTCGTTTTCCTTGCAATGGGATTCGGAGATGCTGCCAACCAGTTGGTTTCCATTGTTCAGGAAGCATTTCACGTAACACCTTTTACAGCATCGTTCGTATCATTGTTCGGCATGATAATGTTCGGCATCCTGTCAGTGCCTACGGGTGTCATGCAGTCTAAAATAGGAAAAAAGAAAATGCTTGTCATCGGATTGATAGTATTTCTGTTAGGTGCGATTTTACCCGCATTGGCCTTCAGTTTTCCGATGATACTTGCAGCCGTAATGCTCATGGGTGCCGGCGCCACGATTCTTCAGGTGGCAGGTAATCCTCTTATGAAGGATGTCTCCGCAGAAGGGAAATACTCCAGCAACCTGTCGTTTGCACAGTCAGTAAAAGCCATTGGAACGTTATCAACCTCTCTGATAATCGCTTTGGTAGGCACTTCTCTCATGAAACACAGCTGGTTCCGTATTGAAAACACAAATGCAGGAAGCGAGCCAATCAATGCAGGATTCAGAATTCTGTTCCCGATTTTTGCTGCCATACTGCTGATAACTTTAATCATGGTAACCATTTATGTCCCCAACAATAAGAATTCAGACGAGAAGCCGACAACCATTGGAAAATGTATCGCAGCTCTTGGAAATTCATATATTCTGATGATGTTCTTCGGCATATTCTTCTACTGCGGTGCCGAAGCCTCCATGTTCGGCAGAATCCCGTCAATACTGTCGGCAAACGCGAACATTGCCCCTTCAACAGGCAATATTGTCCTGATAATAGCCTTATTCATAGGAAGATTCCTCGGCGGTATCATTCTCAGAAAGATGAAACCGAATACGTTTCTTTTCATCACAATAGCAGTGTCAGCCATCGGCAACATTCTGCTGTTCATGCCGTACAATCCAATCACCACATGGTTGAGTTTCATATTGGTTGGCATAGGTTTCGCCAACATCTTCCCATTGATATTCTCAATGTGCATCGAACGTTATCCAAACCTGTCGAATGAGATTTCCGGACTGATGACCACAGCGATAGTCGGTGCCGCATTTGTTCCGTTGCTCACAGGACTTGCCGCCAATGCAAATCCACGCTACGCATTCATTGTGACGTTAGCCTGCCTGGCATACATCACGTTCGTTGCTATAATGAACACGAAGAAAGCCAACAATTGATGTTTTGTGAATATATGGGCACAACCGTTGCCTGAGTGTCTGTCTCCTGATTATAGGAGATTGACTCGCTGATGTGGAAGCAGCCGCACCCACCTCCTCCAGAAGAGGTAAATGTTACGCGGACACACCTCGCTCGTAGAGCGATTCGGGAGCAAAACCAATCTCGTTGTTCCAATCAACAGTGAAGGGGTCGAGCGTGAAGTTGCGGAAATATTCCATATCCTGAAGCTTGCGGCAGATGCCCTTCTGCATCAGTGGCGTGAAATCAACCAATTTCACCGCACCATCATTAAAGGTTAGCTTCAAGATGTAGTCGCGAACATATTCAGCAGCAGTAACTTTCAAAAAAAACACATTGTCCATTGTTAATTAACTAAGAGGTTCAATCTTCTTTATAGCGCCACCATTCTTGAGTTGGTTCCAGTTTTCAAGGAGTTCATCCTTGTGCAGGTCAAACCATTCATATACAAGGCGGAGTGCACGTCTTGGCATAGACCCCGTTACATGTCCGTCCCGAATGTCAATCATGGCCTCTTCTCCCTCATAGATTACATGAAAATGAGGGGGATTGTGGTCATCGATATACATATAGATAATAATCCCGTAAAATTTGCTAATTTCAGGCATAATTTGTTTTTTGATTTTGCAAAATTAAACAATTAATTTGAAATGAAAAATAATTTATCAATATGCGCAGATTACCAATTTATTTCCTTGTTGGTGTGTGACTTTCCCTGAAAATTTGATTGACAGATTTGGGATGGTTAAACTGAATTGGTTTACATTGTGTCTTACCCTGAAAAAAATGAAACTTTTGGAAGCTCATCGTTATTACAAAAACCTCAACTCCTGTGTTACAATGAGTTGAAATGGGGATTATCCGAACAAATGCCTGAAAGCCTCATCAACGCGGTTGACGGGAACTATTTCAATGGATGAATTGTGACGGTTGAGTTTTTCTATTCCATAACCTGATACAAGCATACGCTTGAAACCGATTTTTTCCGCCTCAGAAAGACGCTTTTCAATGTGCGTGACCGGACGGATTTCCCCGGAAAGTCCGATTTCGCCTGCGAAACAACAATCGTGGTCAAGCGGTATGTCAACTGTCGAAGACAATATTGCACAAACGACCGCAAGGTCTATCGCAGGGTCATCAACCTTTATGCCACCTGTGATGTTAAGAAAGACATCCTTTGATGCAAGTTTGAAATTGCAGCGTTTTTCAAGAACTGCAAGAAGCATGTTGAGTCTTCTGTAATCAAAACCAGTGGTCGTGCGCTGCGGCATACCATACGCTGCGGTGCTTACAAGTGCCTGAATCTCAATAATTATCGGGCGCAAACCTTCAAGAGTGGCAGCCAAACAGACACCACTGAGATTCTCAGTATTCTTGGATATCAGAACTTCTGAAGGATTTGAGACCTCGGTCAGACCATTCTGCTGCATGAGATATATTCCAAGTTCGGAGGAAGAGCCAAACCGATTCTTTATGGCACGCAATATTCTGTAACCATAATTTCTTTCACCTTCAAACATAACCACCACATCCACAATGTGTTCAAGAATCTTCGGACCTGCTATCGCACCATCTTTGGTGATATGTCCTATCAAAAATACAGGAACATGCGATGACTTTGCATACTGCTGGAACAGTGCAGTGCATTCCTTTATCTGTGAAATGCTTCCCGCCGAAGAGTCAAGACTACCACAAAACATTGTCTGAATGGAATCGACTATCACCATGTCAGGCTGGATTTCCTTGGTCTGCTCCATTATGACATCAACATCGGTTTCATTCAGAATGTAAATATTGTTCATATCATTGTTACCGATACGGTCATATCGCATCTTTATCTGCTGTTGGCTTTCCTCACCGCTGACATACAGTATTTTAAGGCCGGACAGTTTGACTGCCACCTGCAGCATCAACGTCGATTTCCCTATACCAGGTTCTCCGCCGACAAGCACTATGGAACCTGATACAATGCCACCGCCCATGACCCTGTCAAACTCGGCATCACCTGTCTTTATCCTGATTTCTTTGTCATTTAGCACTATGTCTTTGATAAGAACAGGTTTGGAACGCAGACTGGAAACAACCGAACGTCCTTTTTCCTTGGAAGTGTTTACCACTTCCTCAACAAAAGTGTTCCATTCCCCACAGCTTGGGCAGTGACCAAGCCATTTCAGGCTTTCATATCCACATTCACTGCATATATATGTCGTCTTCAATTTACCTGCAGCCATTTTTATTGAGTATTGATGTAGTGGAATATCCTTTGAGAAACGGCAGGATGACAACCTTTCCTCCGTATGATTCGACAAAATCTGCACCCACAACCGTATCACGGGTATAGTCTCCTCCCTTGACAAGGATATCAGGTCTTACTGATTTTATAAGATTTAAAGGAGTATCTTCCTCAAAAACAATGACATAATCAACGAAAAACAATGATGCAAGCACTTTCGAACGGGCATCAACATCATTGATAGGACGTTGTGGTCCCTTCAGCCTTCTCACTGATTTGTCGCTGTTGAGACCCACGACCAACACCTCACCAAGATTGCGTGCCTTGGACAGATAGTCAATGTGACCGGCATGGATTATGTCGAAGCAGCCATTGGTAAACACCACATTCTGCAAGTCATTGCGAAACTCGCTAAATTGCTTGACTGTCAGTATTTTCTGTTGCGGTGATGGAAGAATCATGATCTGTTTTGTTATATATCGGAAGAATTATCAACGAAATGATGCCGGCGATAATCACAATGACGGTCTGGTTTGCCCATATCATCCAGCCAAGTGCAAAGCCTACCCCACTTTCAACACCATATAAAGAATATATTGCAGATGCGAGTACGGGGTATAATCCGATACCGCCCGGAAGAAGTATAGTTCCTATAGTGCAGAATGCCAATCCCGATATGGCAGCGTCATAGCCTAGTCTGGCAGTTCCAGGGAGACAATAGAACATCATCTTTGACATGTACATGTAACACACCCAAATAAGCAATGAACTTAGGATGAGCATAAACGGACTTTTGACGTAAACCATTGACTTGATGCCGTCTGCAAAACCTTTTATCGTATCTACAACTTTATTCACGAGCTTATTGTTTATATGATGCTTACGCACATATCTCATCCAAAGGATAACAGCTGCCAAAAGTGCCACAAAAACAGATATTATGACTATCCATTTTGTCGGATTGGGGCTTTCCCCGTTGGAAATGATGTCTCTTAGGCATGTCATGGCAAGTTCTCGTTGAACGAACAGGTTGATAACAAATAGAAGGAAAAAGGTAATCATATCTATGGCACGTTCAGTGATAACGGTACCAAGTGACTTGGCAAGTGGTATTTTCTCATATTTGGCAAGTATTCCGCAACGTGCAACCTCACCGATACGCGGTATTGCAAGGTTTGCGAAATATGCTATGGAAACGCTGAATATCATATTCCACATTTTGGGCTTATATCCGAGCGGATACAGCAGCATCCTCCACCTCCACGCACGCAGAATATGACTTAATACGCCGAAACCAAGTGCAGGAAGCAGCCACCAGTAATTAGCATTCCTGAAAGAATCGGACATCTGGCTTATCTCCTCTGGAGAAAGCTGACGCCAGAACAGCCATACTATAAGCACAGCAATGCCTATAAAGATGACAAACTTGACAATATCCTTGAAAACACTCCTTTTTTCCATTATGTATCATAAACGTGAAAAGCCCAAACAAAGTATTACTTGTTCAGGCTTTTCATAAATCTCGTGTGCTGAAACACTATTCACCAAGCTGAATAGCTTCCTGTGGGCATACAGCAGCGCAGGTGCCACATTCAACGCATACATCAGGATCAATTGTATAAATTGGACCCTCTGCTATTGCTTCTACTGGGCATTCACTGATGCAAGTTCCACAAGCAACACATTTGTCACTAATTTGATAAGCCATATTCGAATTTTTAAAATTAACGTTTGCAAAAGTAGTTATTTTTCATATATGTAAAAGAAATTTTTTAAAATAAAGTTCTTTTAATACCCATATTTATCTTTCCATCTGATTTTCAAAAATTTACGATGCTCATTCTCGCGTGGGTTTTCCTGTGGATTATACAAGACTGTGCCACTGACCTGTGATGGGAGAAATTCCTGATCGACAAAATTACCCTCAAATGCGTGAGCATACTTGTACTCTTTGCCATAACCGATGTCTTTCATCAACTTTGTAGGAGCATTTCTGAGGTGAAGTGGAACAGGCAGGTTCCCAGTCCGGCGAACCAAGTCCTGCGCAGTGTCAATGGCGACGACAGCTGAGTTGCTCTTAGGTGAGCAGGCGAGATAGGTAACTGTCTGTGAGAGTATTATTCTCGACTCCGGCCAACCTATTTTCATTACGGCATCAAAACATGTATTGGCGAGAAGAAGGGCATTAGGATTCGCGTTGCCTATATCTTCAGACGCGAGTATAATCATCCTTCGTGCTATAAACTCCGGAGCTTCCCCGCCTTCTATCATGCGTGCAAGCCAATAAAGGGCACCGTTGGGGTCACTGCCACGCATTGATTTTATAAATGCAGAGATGATATCATAGTGCATTTCACCATTCTTATCATACAAAGCAATATTCTGCTGTATTGTATTGAGTACCAACGAGTCAGTGACCGTTATCTGCTCAAGACCTTCTTCATTGACAGTGGTTTCGCCTGCCGAAAGTAACTGAAGCACATTCAGCAGTTTACGTCCGTCACCGTTTGCTATCGACAGCAATGCCTCTGTTTCCTCAAATTTCATGACAAGCTTGTATTTGTCCTTCAGATAAGCAGCCGCCTTATTCATCAGTTCATTAAGGTCGTCATTGGTCAAAGCCTTGAGGATATAGACCTGACAGCGTGAAAGCAGAGGCGAAATCACCTCGAAAGACGGATTCTCGGTTGTGGCACCTATCAAAGTGA
Source organism: Bacteroidales bacterium (assembly GCA_017538085.1). GTDB lineage: Bacteria > Bacteroidota > Bacteroidia > Bacteroidales > BM520 > RGIG7150. Next base: position 13,190 of record JAFYJP010000077.1, read on the forward strand.
CTATACCTTTTTCAACTGCACTCAACAACGAGTCTTGTTGCGATTTGCTGAAACGGTGGATTTCATCAATGAAAAGAACAGGATTGTTTTCATATTTGGCATTGTCAAGCACGCTGCGGACATCCTTTACGCCTGACTGGACGGCACTGAGTGAGTGGAACGGGCGATTGAGGGTGTTGGCGATAATATAAGCGAGCGTTGTCTTCCCCACTCCGGGAGGTCCCCAAAAGATTATGGATGGAAGCACACCATTTTCCAAGCTCTTGCGAATGATGGCATTCTCACCGACAAGATGCTTCTGTCCAATGTATTCATCAAGCGTCCGCGGACGTAATTCCTCAGCAAGAGGTATCGAATGTATGTTGCAATTCATTATGTTTTGCTTTTTCCAACTTTACTCTACAAAAATAGTACAATTTAATCAATTTAAAGCCGACATCTTGTCAGGAAAAATTTTCTCAAACACGCCATTTTGTCATAAAAACGCCATTGGCACAGAAGTTGCCAAAAAAGAAAATGAAACCGGCAGAAGTCCGGCAGAACAAACGAATAATTAATCTAAAAAAATAAACATCATGAAACTCGTAAAATTTAATGAACCAGTAACGTTCTCAAACTTACTTGACAATTTCTTCACTAACAGTTTTGAACCGATAGTTGAACCGAAGAAATGGACAGTACCGGCAGTCAATGTCACAGACAATGAAAAGAATTATGAGATCGAATTGGCTGTTCCAGGAATGAAAAAGGAAGATTTCAACATCGACCTTGAAGATGATCTTCTGACAATCTCCTGCAGCAAGAACGAAGAGAAGTGTGACAACAAGAAGAACTACACAAGACAGGAATTCTGCTATTACAACTTCTCAAGGTCATTCAATCTTACAGATGACATTGACAGAGAAGGCATAGACGCAAAATACGAAAATGGTGTCTTGAACATCATCCTGCCAAAGAAAGACCTCAAGATTTCAAAGGCAACGAAAAAGATTGACATCAAATAAAAAAAAAAGGAGCTTCAAGCTCCTTTTTTTTACTCGGTTATGCCAACTTCCGCTTTAACCCTGTTGGCCATTTCATCATCGACCAGGATTCTTCCACAGAATTCACAGACGATGATTTTTTTGCGCATTTTTATATCCAGTTGGCGCTGTGGCGGAATCTTATTGAAACATCCTGCACAAGCATCACGTTCAACCTGGACAACAGCGAGACCGTTTCTAACGCTTTTTCTGATTCTATCGTAAGCGGTCAGTAGTCTTTCCTCAATATATTTCTTACATTCCATTGACGTTTCAACAAGCTTCAACTCTTCGTTTTCAGTTTCCTGAATTATTCCGTCAAGTTCACTCTTCTTCACTGAAAGAACATCTTTCCTATCGGCAAGATCATTGGTCGAAACTTCTATATTACCGTTCAAATGTTCAATTTTGGCTGTTGCTTCCCTTATTTTCTTATCGCAGAGAACTATTTCAAGTTCCTGGAACTGGATTTCCTTGGTAAGTGAATCATATTCACGATTGTTACGGACATTATTTCTTTGTTCGTCATATTTTTTGATAAGCTCCTGGGAATTCGATTTTTTTATCTCCTGCTCCTTGATAAAAGTCTGGTCGGTTTTGATTTCAGCCTTATAATTTGAAACACGTGTTTCAAGTCCTGCTATCTCATCCTCCAAATCCTGCACTTCGAGAGGAAGTTCACCTCTTACGATTCTAATATCATCTATCTTGGAATCTATAACCTGGAG
>JAFYJP010000078.1 GCA_017538085.1 Bacteroidales bacterium
ACTGAATATCTTCTTCCACGCACATTGTCAGCAACGGCTTTGACATTTTTCAGAAGATTGTCCTTAAAATCCTCTAAAAGAGCATCATGCCATTCCATAATTATTGTCGAATCCTTAGGGTGGATCTTTCCACTAAGGCTGACAGGAAAATTGAGCAGGAGATTGGCGTTATGCCCCACGCTGTTGTAATATATGTCCATAAGTCGGGCAAGACTCTTAACCTGGTGGTCTTCGCGGGCATGATAGAACCAGCCGGGGCGTATGGACACATCAACTTCAGCAGGAAGCCATTCAGTCCCCTCTGACGAACCGTAATGCATATACGAATAATTGTCGAATTTATCCTTGCATGTCGGACACCAGTCAGTGCATCCGGCCCAACCGCCTTCATTTCCGACCCAGCGTATTGTCGGAACAGTGCCGCCGAAAATCATGGCATCAGGATGGCGTTTCAAGATGGTGTCCCGTGCGCGTACATAATCATAGTATGTGTTGGCATCAATCTTACGCACCTCATTTGTCCCGCCATAATAGCCGTCACCACCGTTAGCCCCATCAAACCAAAACTCGAATAGAGGCCCGTAATTGCCTGATAATTCGTTAATTTGACCATGATATGTCTCACGATAGCCGTCACGACCATATTCAGGATTATTGCGATCCCAGGGCGACAGATAAAGTCCGAATTTGAGGCCGTATTTCCGACATGCCTCCGAAAGTTCCTTCACCATGTCACCATTGCCATTTTTATAAGGCGACTTGCTGATATTATATTCTGTTGTGCCGGTTGGCCACAGACAAAACCCGTCATGATGCTTTGCGGTAAGAATAACCGCCTTCATACCTGCCGCTTTCAATGTGCGCACCCACTGTTCACAATCAAGTTCCTGCGGATTGAAAGTCTCTGGCGAAGTATTGCCGAAACCCCATTCCATGTCATTGAAGGTATTCAGTCCAAAATGAACGAAAGCGTATGTCTCAAGTTTCTGCCATTCAATCTGACTTTGGGTAGGTATCGGATATACAGGTTTCGGAGGTTCTTTGGTTCCTGAGCAGGATGAAACAAACAATGCAATAGCAATAATCGGTATATTTATTTTACTACCAAAAAATGTCATTCTCATTTTATATTATCATTTTTACGCAGCGAAGATACAACAAAAAACGGACATGAAACCATTGCAACATCTGTAAACACACCTACTATGACATTTTGTCATTACACGTATAAAACGGCTATATCTCAATAGTTTTAACATGTTTACAAATGTGTCACAAATGCAAACCATCATGTTACATTTGTAAAATGGCGGAAATTTCGGAAAAAAGATTTACATTTGCCAGACAAATTATTCTGCCATGAGTTCAAGATATAAAATCATAATTGTAGTTGCAGCATTTCTTACAATGCACATCACTACCCCACTCAAAGCGCAGATACAGGAGCTTGTCCCATACGGAGATTTTGAGCAGTGGGTTGTGCATGATGTAAAAGAAAGCAAACTTATTGGAGGCAAGACAGAACGTTTATATGAGATAGACGCGACTGACACTCTTGAGCTCAATACCCCATTCAAGCCAAAAAAAGGCAGCATTTGGGCGACGTCGAATGCATACGCAAAAATTGCAGGCATAACCAAGGCCAGTGTCACCGTATATCCGGAACAAGGCATTCACGGGTACTGTGCCAAGCTCACCACCCAATATGCCGAATGCAAGGTATTAGGTATTGTCAACATTAAAGTATTGGTTTCAGGATGTCTGTATTGGGGATACATGCCTGAGCCAATAACAGGCACAAGCAATCCGTATGGCAGAATGAGTTGGGGCACCCCTTATACAAAACATCCGAAATATTTCGTATTGGACTATAAATCAAGTATGCCTAACAAAGGCACCATCACAAAATGCAATGTCACATCTGAATCAACACGCAGTGGCAATGACGAACAGGAAGTGATGTTCATACTGCAAAACAGACATGAAGGTGCTGACGGCAAAATCTACGCCACACGTGTCGGAACCGCCATCTATCATATCACCGATGCCACTGACGACTGGGTAGAAGACTTTCATATCCCCGTCATCTATGGTGATGCCCGCAAATCACCCCATTTCAAACCATACATGGATTTAGGGCCGATGAAGGACAACATATACGGACTCAACAGCAAAGGTGAAAACGTTGAAATCATCGAGAATGCCTGGGGTGACGAAAACACACCGGTCACACACGCCGTGCTTAAAATAACAGCTTCCATCCAGGAAGCCTACTCCGGCACAATCGGCAACACTTTGTGGATTGACAATGTAAAATTGGAATACTGATAAGCGACTAAAAGACTTAATCACGTAAAGTCAAAACGCCACCTTGAAAAACTGATATGTGATATACCCTGAGGCAATCAGTTTCAGCACTGTACCGAACAAAATCCCCAAAAATGCTCCAAATGCTGACTTGAAGGCGATATCCGAGCGTTTGCCGTTCATCAGTTCTCCCAATAATGCACCGACAAACGGACCGAGAATGACTCCTGTCGCGCCAAAAAAGAATCCTGCTATCAATCCGATTGCAGCACCCCATGTACCTGCCTTTGAACCACCTGTCAACCTTGTGGAAAACACTGAAGACAAATTGTCCAGCACTGTGACTGCCAGCACCACAAACAGCATAACCCACATGAATTCATTTGAAAACGGATGCTTCGACCACTGAATGAGAAGAAGTGCAATATATGAAATGGGCGGTCCGGCTATCCCTGGAACCACACAGCCTATCAAACCGACAACAATCAATATTATTCCAATAATAACAGCTACCATGTCACGCTCTATTGCATCAGACATCACCTTTCAAAAATCACGACAAAATTATAAAAAATCATTTAATTTTGCAGACTGACAGAAAACAATCGACGAAACACTGTCCTATCACATATCAATATGAAAATCAGCGACATACTAACAAACAAGAAAACTTTTTCATTTGAGGTATTTCCTCCAAATCCAAGCAACAGCAAAATTGATGAAATCTATGCAACCATAGACCAACTTCAGCAATACCGTCCTGATTTCATAAGTGTGACTTTTAAATCAACAGGTGACTACAGCCAAAACACAATAGACCTCGCAAGCTATATCAAAAAGAACACATCGGCAGAGCCTTTAGTTCATCTCACCTGCGGTGCCTTAGACAAAAATGACGTTGACAGTCTGACCGAAAAACTTGAAAATGAGCACCTTGAAAATATTATGGTACTAAGAGGTGACAAACCCGACAACTATACGGGTGACTTTCTGAAATACTTCAGACACGCATCCGAACTCATGGAATATATCAACAAAAAACATGATTTTTGTTTGGCAGGCGCATGTTATCCCGAAGGGCATATCGAATGTGAAAGCCTATATGATGACCTAGTAAACCTCAAGAAAAAGCAGGATATGGGCGCATCATTCTTCATCACACAGGCATTTTACGACAACAACTACTACTACCGTCTCGTAAGGGCTGCACACAAGATGGGAATAACCAAACCAATTATTCCCGGCATCATGCCCCTGACTAACGTGAAACTGTTCGGCAAAATAATCAATATGGCCGGCGCATCTATTCCGTTTGAACTGAGAATACTGTTTGACAGATTCAAGGACGACAAAAAGGCGATGGAAGAAATCGGCATCGCCTACAGCGTACACCAGGTCCTTGAACTTCTTGCCAATGATGCCGACGGAATCCACATCTACACCATGAACAAAGCCTGGATAGCCGGTGAAATCTACAGACGAATCAAAAATGTCATCGAAAAAGAACTGAGATAACGACGGATGAGACAGGAAATTCTGAAAAATCTTGGGTATTCTGCCGAATCAGCTGCAGATTCAACAACCATTCAACTGATTGACCAGGCAATAGAAGAAATTCAGTCAATTTCGGAATTCAAATACGTCTATGCCTATTATGACAAGCCTTTGGGTTTCATGGTGAAAAACGAAGCCTATCTCGATTATCTGAATAAATCAAAAGGATTCCTGCTATGTGCCACTACTTTGGGAATACAAGTTGACAGATACACAAAACGTCTGCAAATCAACAACATGCAGTATGCAGTCATCTTTGATGCTGCAGCAAGCATATATCTTGTACGCAAAGCCGACGAGTTTGAGCGTAATCTGCCATACCGCAACATTTCGTGGCGTTTCTGTCCCGGATACTCAGGCACACCATTAGCTGACAACATCACAATAGCACACCTGCTAAAGGCCGAAAAAATAGGGATATCATTCACGGAAACAAATCTGATGATACCAATGAAGTCGATGATAGGAATAGTTAAAATTGGCGGCAATAGCAGAAAGAGCTGCAAAGGGTGCATAGTAAACGACAACTGCAATTATCGTAAAAGAGGAACAACATGTTACACAAATTAGGAAAACAGGTAATGATATTCGACGGTGCATTCGGCACTGAATTGGAGAAGCGCGGCATCATGGCCAAAATGCCTGAAATGCTGAACATTACAAACAAGGAAGCCATCGCCGAAATACACAAGAGCTATATTGACGCAGGCTGTGATTTCATCACCACCAACACCTTCGGAGCAAACAAAATAAAAATGGGTGATGCAAATCTCAGGGAAGTGATATCAGCAGCAATAGAATTGGCAAAAAGACACCGCACCTCACAATATGTGATGATGGACATCGGTCCTCTCGGCAAGATGCTCTACCCTCTCGGAGAACTGCAGTTCGATGACGCTTACGAAGCCTTCAAGGAAATGGTCACTATAGCCAGCCCGTCAGTTGACGGTTTTATACTTGAAACGTTTTCAGACCTTTATGAACTGAAATGCGCCATGCTTGCTGTAAAGGAAAACAGCGACAAGCCTGTCATCACAACCATGACTTTCGATGCCAGCGGACATACCTTGACAGGAACATCGCCACGAATCATGGCGGAACTGATGTCGGCAATGGGAGCAGATGCAATCGGCGTCAACTGCTCATTGGGCCCAAAAGACCTTAAGCCTATTGTTGAGGAATTTCTCCAATACTGCGACAAGCCTATTATC
>JAFYJP010000079.1 GCA_017538085.1 Bacteroidales bacterium
CATAGTGGCTCTAAGACATTAAAGCGTATTGACGATGAGGAAATAGAATCATTAATCCAGAATGTGATTGATGAATATGCACTTGAAAAAGAGGAGGCTGCACGGCCTAAAATAGAAATTGATTTATCAAAGCTTGATGCTATACGTTCTGATGCCGATGTCATTCGCGATGCCATGCTCACCGATGATGATAAGATTGAAACTCAGAATGTCATGTCTGATTATGATAATGTTTCCGACAATGAATTGTCATCTGTTGATGCGGTGTCTGATACTGTTCTTGACGAAGATGAGACTGCATTTATGCATCTTCTGCTGAATGGCGGTAACTGGAAGAGTTTTCTTAGGGAGAAACATATTCCTGAAGGTGTTATGATTGATGGAATAAATGAAAAGTTGATGGATGAATTTCAGGATACCGTTATTGTAGATGAAGGCGACGGCCCTGAAATATTGGAAGATTATAAAGATGAAATTATTGGGATGTTATGACAAAAGATAATATACAACAGAAGATACCGCGACGTATTGCACAGACGGTACTTAATTCTTTGAAGGGCGGGGTGGTGCCGCGTATAGGATTGCCTTACATTACCGTTGGCAGGCGAAAGGAAATAGAAGCACTGCTTCACGATGTGGATATTATCAGCGAAGGCGGTGCGTCTTTTCGGTTTATAGTCGGAAAATACGGCAGTGGCAAGTCATTTCTGCTTCAGATTATTCGTAATTATGTGATGGACAGGGGTTTTGCTGTTGTGGATGCCGACCTTTCACCTGAACGCAGATTGCAGGGAACTCATGGACAGGGACTGGCAACCTACCGTGAACTTATCAGCAATCTCAGCGTGAAGACAAAACCTGAAGGCGGGGCACTATCCATGATTCTCGACAAATGGATAAATTCAGTACAGACCGAGACGGCTGAACGTACAGGGCTGAATCCTGACTCGACTGAATTCGAGCAGAAGGTCGTACAGCAGATTTACGCTGTCATCCGTTCGATGCAGGAACTTGTCCATGGCTTTGATTTTGCACGACTTCTTTCGATATACTACAAAGCTTTCATCACTGATGATGATGACATGAAAGGTAAGGTGCTGAAATGGTTCCGTGGCGAATATTCCACCAAGACAGAAGCACGTCAAGACCTTGGGGTGAATGTGATTATCAGCGATGACGACTGGTATGAGTATCTTAAACTCTTTGCCTATTTCTTCCGGCAGGCCGGTTATAGCGGACTACTGATTCTTGTGGATGAGTTGGTCAATATTTACAAGATACCTAATGCGATAACGCGTCAGTACAACTATGAAAAAATACTAACGATGTACAATGATGCCCTGCAGGGGAAGGCACGGTATATTGGTACGATAATGTGCGGAACACCGCAGTGTGTTGAGGATACACGTCGAGGTATATATAGTTATGAGGCTTTGCGTTCCCGTCTTCAGGAAGGCAAATTTTCCAAACAGGGTGATGAGGACCTGCTTGCACCGGTCATCAAGCTTCAACCGTTGACAAACGAGGAAATGCTGGTGCTGTCGGAAAAACTTGCCGGTCTTCACAGCAGTCTTTATGGCTATGAAACCAAACTTACTGACAACGACCTTGCAGATTTTATCAAAATTGAGTATAGCCGCATCGGTGCTGATACAAACATCACTCCGAGGGAAATCATACGTGATTTTATTGAATTGCTTGACATTCTATATCAAAATCCTGACCGTGACGTGAAATCGTTGCTTCAGAGCGATGCCTTTTCATACGCAAAGCCGGAATTAGAAGATAAAACCATAGATTCCAGTTTCGCTGAATTCACAATTTAATCTATACTTCAGAAATGGATGTTTTCTCACGATATTCGCCATTTATCCAGCAATATATTTATCAGAGCGGTTGGGAGCAGTTAAGGGCAATACAGGCAGCGGCAGGGGATGCGATATTTAACACGGATTCAAATGTATTGCTTTCAGCCTCAACTGCTTCCGGTAAGACGGAGGCTGCTTTCTTCCCGATTATTACGCTTATGCAGGAAGACCCACCGACATCGGTCGGATGTCTGTACATAGCGCCACTTAAGGCTCTCATCAACGACCAGTTCATACGTCTGAACGACATCTGCGAGGAAGGTGGGATTCAAGTATGGCATTGGCATGGTGATGTGTCACAGAGCCAGAAGCGTAAACTGATGCAGCATCCCTCAGGTATTCTTCAGATAACCCCCGAATCCCTTGAGGCTATGCTTCTACACAAACATGCTGACATACCGCATCTGTTCGGTGATTTGCGATTTGTCGTCATCGATGAAATCCATTCCTTCCTGCGTGGCGACCGTGGCGGACAGACTCTGTGCATAATCGAAAGGCTTGCCCGTCTTGCAGGTGTAAATCCGCGTCGTATCGGACTTTCGGCTACAATTGGTGACACACAGGAAGTCGGCAGGTTTCTTTCGGCAGGAACAGGCCGTGGAACTGTCATACCGCGTCTGAAGTCGTCTGGTGCCCACTGGCGTCTTTCAATGGAACATTTCTACAATCACGGGCCGCAGGCTGGCATAGATAAGACCGACGATGATGCCGAGACTGTTTTTGACCCAGGTCTCAATTATATCTACGAATATACGCGTGGTCACAAATGCCTTGTCTTTTCCAATTCACGAGAGGAATGTGAGGCGGTTACCTCTACTCTTCGCCAATATTGTGAGGCAAAACATGAACCCGACAGGTTTCTTATTCACCACGGCAATCTTTCAGTCGCATATCGTCAGAGTGCCGAACAGGAAATAAAGGAGGATGAGAGTCTGAAAACAGTGTGTACGACTTCCACTTTGGAACTCGGTATCGATATTGGCAGACTGGAACGTGCCTTTCAGGTGGATGCTCCTTTCACAGTGTCATCGTTTCTTCAGCGTATGGGACGTACAGGCAGAAGGGGGGCGCCTGCTGAAATGTGGTTTGTGATGCGTGAAGAACATGCCGAAGCAAGGGCGTTGCTTCCTGAAACTATTCCATGGAAACTGTTGCAGGGTATCGCTCTCGTACAATTGTATCTTGAGGAACATTGG
>JAFYJP010000080.1 GCA_017538085.1 Bacteroidales bacterium
AATTCCTCTGTTGTCTTCATAACACAAGGTTATATGAAGGCTTTAGCTATTTTTTTTCCAACTGTCCTTAAGTCCTACAGTCTTATTGAAAACTGGTGCGTCCGGAGTTGAATATTTGTCAAGACAGAAATAACCAAGTCTTTGGAACTGGTAGCCAATACCCTTCTGAGCGTTCTTCAAGGAAGGTTCGAGTTTGCAGTTCGACATGATATGGATTGAGTCAGGATTGATAAATTCGAGGAAATCTTTGTCCTTATGACCTGCCGGATCAGGGTCGGTGAACAAGCGGTCGTAAATTCTGACTTCAGCATCTATGGCGTGCTGTGCTGACACCCAGTGAAGAGTTCCCTTAACCTTTCTGTTTGCCTGCGGCATACCGCTCTTGGTTTCAGCATCATACGTGCAATGGATTACTGTTATGTTGCCATCGGCATCTTTTTCGTATGAAGTGCATTTTATGATATATGCGCTCTTGAGGCGGACTTCCCTGTCAGGACCAAGGCGGAAGAAATTCTTCGGTGGCTCTTCCATGAAATCATCCCTTTCAATATACAGTTCCTTGGTGAACGGAATTTCTCTTGTTCCAGCTTCCGGGTCTTCAGGATTGTTTTCAGTGGTGATATATTCAACCATACCATCAGGATAGTTGTCGATGACGAGTTTTACAGGATCGAGTACAGCCATCACGCGGGGAGCTTTTTTATTGAGGTCTTCCCTGACGGAATATTCGAGGAGGCTCATTTCGATGACATTGTCACGTTTTTCAACGCCGACTTTCTCCATGAAATTTCTGATGGATTCAGGTGTATAGCCCCTTCTTCTGATACCGGCGATTGTCGGCATACGCGGGTCGTCCCAACCATCAACATAGTGTTCGTTGACGAGAGTAAGAAGCTTACGTTTGCTCATAACCGTATAACTGAGGTTGAAGCGGGCAAATTCACGCTGTTTGTTTCGCATCGTGCCTTCTGTATAGACCTGGTCAAGGAACCAGTCGTAAAGCGGACGGTGAATTTCAAATTCGAGAGTGCAGAACGAGTGGGTTATACCTTCAATGTAATCAGATTGACCGTGAGCCCAGTCATACATAGGATAGATACACCATTTGTCACCTGTTCTGTGGTGTGTGACATGCATGATACGGTACATGACCGGGTCGCGCATGTGCATGTTAGGCGATGCCATGTCAATCTTGGCACGGAGTACCTTCTCACCATCCTTGAACTCACCATTCCTCATTCTCCTGAAGAGATCGAGGTTTTCTTCCACGCTTCTGTTGCGGTAAGGACTTTCGATACCAGGAGCAGTCGGATCCTTAGGATTGCTGCGCTGTTTGCTGATTTCTTCAGCCGACTGGTCATCAACGTATGCCTTTCCTTTCTTTATTATTTCCTCAGCCCATTCATACAACTGATCGAAATAATTAGATGCATAAAACTCCCTGTCGCCCCAGTCAAAACCGAGCCAATGGATGTCTTCCTTGATGGAATTGATATACTCAACCTCTTCCTTAGAAGGATTGGTGTCATCAAAACGCAGATTGGTTTTGCCATTGTACTTTTTTGCGAGACCGAAATTCAGGCAGATTGACTTGGCATGTCCAATATGCAGATAACCATTAGGTTCCGGCGGAAAACGCGTGAGAATAGTGTTGTGATATTCAGGTTTTTTGAGGTCTTCCTCTATTATTTGTTCCAAGAAATTCAACGATTTCTTTTCTTCAATTTCATTATTGACAGTTTCCATAACTGATAGTTTTTAATATATAACTTATTTATTGTTGGCTTTATTTTGTGCCTCCATTTCCTTTCTTTCCTTTTCTTTAAGAATCTCGTACTGCTCAGAGAAACTCTTATTGGCAAATACAGGCAGTTCCAGCCAGTCACCAAGCTGACCTGTAAGATGCTTCAATTTCTTATCCTTCGTCATAATACCCTTCCTGTCGAGTTTCTTCCTCTTAGACAGATGCTTCTGAAGACCTAATATGAAATCCTCATCATTCTGTGAGCAATACTTCTTATCGACGATAGTCTGACGTACCTGCACAATCAACGAAGGAAAATCAATGTTCACAGGACATGCTTCAGAGCACTTTCCACAGAGCGTGCATAAAAACGGAAGAAAATGATAATTGTCCAATGACTTGGTCATAGGATTTAATATCAGTCCAATAGGACCAGGGATAGCACTGGAATACAGCTTACCCGTACCGCACCTGTAAACTGGACAAACATTCATGCAGGCACCACAGTTGATGCAGCGCAATGCAGTACGCATATTGTGGTCATTGAGCAAGGATATTCTTTTGCTTGAAGTTATTATAACGTAAGTTTCGGAAGGTTCCCCATCGAAAGTGAGACCATTGGAACCAGAAATGATATTGCAATATGCCGGCAACTTTTGTCCGTAAGCGTATGAGCTATACATCGGAACAAGTGTCTTCAAATCCGCAATATTTTCTATAATCTGATTGATTGAAGCTATGAATATCCTCGTTTTAGCATAAAGCTGAGCCTTTTGAAATGCTCCTTCGTTGTCAATTACGACAACAGAACCGGTATCGGCGGTCAAAAAGTTGACTCCGGAAATAAATACGTCGGCATTCTTCATCTTTATGTCGTTATCAGCTCTTATTTCACTGATTAACAAAGGAATAGTGGCACTGTCATCTCCACCGTAATTCTTCGACAATTGCTGGATGACATCCTCACTGTTGCAATTGATGGCTGGAAAAGCCGGATGCTGGTCAGTGTTTTTCACATAATCAGTATCGGCAGCTATATTGTCAATATTGAGTTCACTGACATCATCGACTTTCTTGCCCACAGAGGCCTTTATTCCTATATCATCAAGGATGTTGTTGCTGTTTATGACCACATTCTTTGCCTTTTTGTCTTTGATGATTTTCAAAACAGTATTGCATACATCATTGTTATTCATTGAAAAACATACATATCCACCATTCTTTTTGAATCCTGTTTCAAAATCAAAAGCGATTCTGTCAATATTGTAAAGCGACTTGTCGATTATAGCAGTGGTCTTTTCTTTGGCACTTTCCACATCGGAAAACTGGTCAAGACTTTTGTCATGATTTTCTTCCCAATTATGTATATTGTTGGCAAGCTTTGTTTTTTGGTCAACGTTAGAACAAAGTTGTTCGGATCTTTGGAGTAAATCAAAATATAAGTCACTCATAATTTAAAAATTATAGGGAATGATTAATATTAATTTTTTCAATCCTTCTCTGATGGCGGCCGCCTTCAAAAGAAGTGGAAAAGAAAGTGTCCACTATCTCAAGTGCATATTCCTTTTCTATGAAACGGGCAGGAAGTACAACGATATTGGCATCATTATGCTGACGGGCAAGACGGGCGATATCCACGTTCCAACACAAAGCCGCACGCACATCGGGATATTTGTTGGCAGTCATCGACATGCCGTTTCCAGTACCACATATCAAAATTCCTCTCATAAGATCACCATTGCTGACCCTTAAAGCCAACTGATGAGCAAAATCAGGATAATCGACACTTTCAGCACTATTTGTCCCAAAGTCAATAAACTCCATTTCTTTCGACATGTTCTTCTTCAAATATTCCTTCAACTCATATCCTGCATGGTCCGACGCTATCCCAATCATAAACTTTCTTTTTTCCATCATCTCAAAACGAATCTTGCTCGTTTCATAGTCGCAACTTGCATTGTCAACAATTATTCCTGCAACATTTTCCATAATTGATTTATATAGTTAAAAATTTTACAAAAATAATCAATAATCGGTGATTTACAATTATAGACGATTAAAAAAACTGAATACTGATTTTTCTGTTCATTTCTTTGTTAACTCTGATGTTGATTTGTGTTGATATTTTGTTAACGGTGTTCATTACTATAATTTTTGAACAGAAATCAACAATTATGAACATTTATTTCAAAATCATTTTTAACGTTGATAACATAAAAATCTGTTAACCGTTAATTCTGTTGATAATTTTTTGATTCAAAAATTATGTTTGGTTTTCAAAAGGTTATTTCATTTTAAAAAAAAAGAAATTAACAATCCAATTTTTCCCCATTGGTGATAATTTTGTTATCAACAATATTAACATGACTACTATTTCCAACAATTTTTTTTCAGAAAAAAATCTTATTTAATAATAAATTGTCAAGATGTTGATAACTTTGCAAAGTTATTTAAAATTGTATCATGTAAATGAAAAAGACTATACTTTTTTTAATATTGGTAGTATTTTCGTATTTTGCTTATAATCAAGATATTAGTTCTGACTTTGTCCAGTTTTACTATCCGAATAGCAAGGTTGTTTCAAGTGAGGGATTCATGGTTGACGGCAAACCTGACGGGTATTGGAAGTCGTATTATGAAAACGGAAACTTGAAATCTGAAGGCAACAGAAGGAATTTTCTTCTTGACGGTGAATGGAAATTTTATCAAAAGGACGGTTCCATAAGTCAACTGATAACTTATTCTGAAGGAAAAAAGAACGGTAAGAGGATTACATATACTTCTGAATATGTTTTGGAGGAAAACTTTTCCGATGATACAAAAGAAGGAATGTCGTACATTTATGATACTGACAATCATTTGGTTTCATCCGTTAATTTCTCAGATGGCGTTGAAAACGGCATGAAAAAGGAATTTGCGGAAGATGGAAGAATCATCCGTATTACTGATTACAACAAGGGCTTTATAATTTCAAGTGAATGGATAAACAGGATGGACGGCAGTGGCAGAAAGCAGGGAAAATGGATGACTTTTCATGATAATGGCAATATCGCGACAGAGTCATTTTATTTGAATGACAAACTTAACGGTTATGTTAAATATTATGATGAAAATGGAAAGCTGACCGATATTGAAAAGTATGACAGCGGCAAAAAGGAGGAGTTGGCAAAGGATGAAGTAAAGGCTGATGTAAGAAAAGAATATCATCCTAACGGAAAAATCAAGACTATAGCTACTTACAAAAACGGATTGCCGGAAGGCATCAGACGTGAATATGACGAAAATGGGAATATAAGTGGTTCGTATGTTTTCGAGCATGGCAAAATTGTGAGTGAAGGCATTATAGACGAACAACTTACGAGACATGGCCCTTGGAAGGACTATTATAATAATGGAAATGTTAAGGCGGAAGGGAAATACAACAATGGCTTAAGAGTCGGTAAGTGGTTATTTTACAATATTGACGGCAATATTGAGCAGGAAGGTGAATACGATGATAAAGGACGTTATACTGGTTCATGGGTTTTTTACTATCCTTCCGGCAATATCTTAAAAGAGGAATCGTATATTGAAGGCAAGGAATACGGCATGTATGTTGAATATTCTGATGAAGGCATGATAATAGTCCAGGGTAATTACAATTATGGAATGAAGGAAGGCAAATGGACATATTCCATTAATGGCATTGTGGAAACGGGTGAATATCTGAATGACAAGAAAGACGGTTACTGGACTATAGTGTTCGATGACGGGGCAATGCTTGAAGAGGGGAGTTTTATTGAGGATAATCCTGACGGGGAATACAGATGGTATTATACTACC
The DNA here is from genome assembly GCA_017538085.1 of Bacteroidales bacterium. Taxonomy (GTDB): domain Bacteria; phylum Bacteroidota; class Bacteroidia; order Bacteroidales; family BM520; genus RGIG7150. Next base: position 5,567 of record JAFYJP010000080.1, read on the forward strand.
GGTCCTGCTGCCGGAAAGATATGTCTTATAGGCAAATACATCAATGGGCAGCGTAATGGCGACTGGATTTATTTTGACGAGGAAGGGAACATTGAATTAATTGTGACTTACAATGATGGAGACGAAGTTGAA
>JAFYJP010000081.1 GCA_017538085.1 Bacteroidales bacterium
GGTGTATTGTTCGTGATAGGGATCACTGTTCGGCTGATATACAACGACATCTATAGGTCTGCTCTCCTCTTTGTATGAGTTGAACATTATTACTGAAATAACAATAGGTATGATAATAATGCATACCGGAGCAATCAGCTTGCGGAGAAGCAATTTAGTGTCATGTTCATTGATATAATTATCAATTGCTTTGAATATCAATATATTAGTAAGTAATACCCATAGTGTTCCTCCTTCGACTCCTGTGATGGAATACCATTGAATTAGTGACGGACTGGTGGCAAAAACATTTCCAATATTGAGCCAGGGCCAGTTGATTTCCCAAGTGTAATGCAGTTTTTCAAAGCCAATCCAGAAAGGTATAAGCGCCAGTTGGCCTTTGTTTTTGTCGAAAGCATTGAATCTCACAAAATGATAAATCTGGAATGTCAGTGTCATGAGAAATGCATTCAGTACGCATGCTAAGATGCCGCCAACTCCTGATGCATAGCAAATCCACCAGGTTGTGATGCTGTTGAATATAAGAAATGCTATGAATGAATACAGCATGATAATCCATGAACCATGTTTTGTATTGGCACCGAGGTCTTTTTCAATTATCAGAAGCGGAACGAATGCCACGAAGATGATTGGAGCAAAACCGTATGTAGGCCATGCGGCAGCAAGCAGCAGCCCGGAAAGAACTGACAGTAGCAGATTTCTATATTTTTTCATTATTCGTCAAATGCTAAATCCATTTGTTTCTGTTGAAGGTCCACTTTTTTGACAAGGACTTTAACCGGGTCGCCGAGTTTGTAGGCTTTGCCGTGGTGGAAACCGAGAACCTGATAGTTGTCTTCATCAAGATAGTAGAAGTCATCCTTCATTTCCTCAAGACGGACCAGGCCTTCACCCTTGCAGATGTCAACGGCAACGAAAAGTCCCCATTTTGAAACACCGGAAATGACACCGGAGCAGACTTTTCCAATATATCCGACCATGTATTCCATCTGTTTCAGTTTGGTGGAATCTCTTTCGGCATCGGCGGCACGTTTCTCCATTTCACTGCAGTGAACGCATTTTTCCTCAAGTTCGGACTTTGAAGGTATATCGGTCTCTTTGTTGAGATAAGCCGAAAGCAGACGGTGAACCATGAGGTCTGGATAACGGCGGATAGGAGAGGTGAAATGTGTATAGAAATCAAATGCAAGACCGTAGTGACCGATGTTATTGGTGGAATAGACAGCCTTGGCCATTGTACGGACTGCAATTGCCGAAATCATGTTCTCCTCGGCTTTGCCTGATATGGCTTTAAACAATGAGTTGAGTGAATTGGAGATGGTTTTGTTGTTGGTGAGATTAATCTTGTAGCCTATCTTTGTGATGAAATCTGCAAATTGCTGCAGTTTGGCCTCATTAGGCTTGTCATGGACACGATAAACGAAAGGTTTGTATGAATCGGTGAGTTTGTCTTTGCCGAAATGGGTTATCTGTTCGGCAACGTTTCTGTTGGCAAGCAGCATGAACTCTTCAATGAGGTGGTTTGATTCTTTGCTTTCCTTGATATAAACTTCGATAGGTTTGCCCTCTTCATCAAGTTTGAATTTGACCTCTTCGGACCCGAAGTCTATTGCGCCTTTCTTGAACCTGTTGTCACGCAGCTTTTTGGCGATTCCGTTAAGGATGGTGAGGATTTCGGAAAAATCATCTTTGGTTTTACCTTCGATGATATCCTGTGCCTCATCGTAATTCATACGCCGGTTGGAGTTGATGATTGTCCTTCCGAACCATGCATTATGGACTTTAGCGTTTTTATCCATCTGAAATACAGCGGAGAAACAAAGTTTGTCAACGTTTGGCTGCAATGAACAGAGGTTGTTGCTGAGCGTTTCCGGCAGCATAGGGATAGTGCGGTCAACGAGATATACAGACGTTCCGCGGTCAAATGCCTCCTCATCAATGATTGAGCCTGGTTTCACATAATATGATACATCGGCAATATGAATACCGATTTCATAAATGCCGCCGTTGAGAGCTTCTATTGATATAGCATCATCGAAATCCTTTGCATCGGCAGGGTCAATGGTGAATGTTGTGATTTTTCTGAAGTCTTTTCTGCGTTTATATTCCTCAGCCGGTATTGTTGTCGGTATTTTTTGGGCTTCACGTTCAACATGTTCTGGAAAATGTGTCGGAAATGCGTTGTTCACGAGGATTGACATCATCTCAACGTTGTTGTCACCAGGTTTTCCGAGAACTTCCACCACTTTTCCTATTGGGTTCTTGGAGTTTGCAGGCCATTCGACCAGTTCCACAACGACTTTCTCGCCCTCTTTTGCATTGTTTATGTCTTCGGCAGGGATGAAGAAATCCACCGGTGTGCAGTCGCCGTCAATTACAACAAAAGCATACTTTCTCGACAGCTGGATGACTCCGACAAATTGATTTTTCTCACGTTTTACGACTTCTATGACCTTGCCTTCAAGTTTTCTGTCTTTGCGTTTAGGGAATAGCCTTACCTTTACGATATCTTTGTTGAAGGCAGTGCCGGTGTTGTTTGAAGCGATGAATACATCTTCATCTTCGCCGGGGACTATCACATACCCTTTCCCTGTTGATTTGATTTCGATTTTGCCCTCAAGGATTGTACCCTGCGGCTCGTTCATTTCTGCGACTTCAGGATTCAGTTGGAATTTGCCGCGGGAAACTTCAAGGATGGCCTCCACCGATTTCAGGTCATTGAGCATGTTTTTAACCAAGTCACGGCTTGCCTTGTCCTCAATCCCGAGCTGCGAGGCTATCTGTCGATAGTTAAATGTCTCTAATGGATTGGTTGTGAATATTTCAAGGATTTTGGCCATGAAACTGTTCTTTTTCAGTCTGCTTATCTCCAGTGAAGTGTTTCTCCTGGCTTTGCCTTTCTTGGTGTTTTTACTTTTCTTGTTGTTCGATTTTTTCATATTTAAATAAACTATTACATTTCAAAATTAAAACAGTCAAATTTATAGACTTTCTGTCTCTACAGAGCGGAGTTTATCAGATTTTGCGTGTATTCTTCCTTAGGGTTATTGATTATATCAAACGGTGTGCCTTTCTCAATTATTGCACCGTCCTTCATAACTATCAGATTGTCGGAAACGTGGTTGACCACTGCAATGTCATGAGTGATGAACATCATGCTGAGGCCGAATTCGTTCATAAGCTGCTGTAGCAGATTAAGCACCTTAGCCTGGACGGATACATCAAGTGACGACACTGGTTCATCGCAAATCAGAAGTTTCGGGTCGAGAGTCAACGCCCGGGCAATACATATCCTCTGTCGCTGTCCGCCGGAAAACTCGTGAGGATATTTGTAGAAATCAGATTGGCTAAGTCCCACTTTGTCAAGCAGATATTTTATCTTTTCCATGCGTTGGCTGTTAGTGTCGAGGATGTTGTGGACAATAAGCGGTTCCATCAGAATTGAACCAACTGACAGTTTTGGGTTCAGTGATGAATACGGGTCCTGGAAAACCATCTGGATTTCGCGGCAGATTTGTTTTTTCTCTTTCCGTTTTATCGACAGGATATCAGTGCCTTTGAAGATTATTTTGCCAGACGTCGGCTTTAGAAGTCCTGCAACTGCATTTGCCGTAGTGGACTTTCCGCATCCCGATTCACCGAGTATCCCAAGTGTCTCACCTTCGTGGATAATGAAGGTGATGTCGTTCACGGCATTGACATAGCTTGTCGTTTTTCCGAGGAAATTGTGCGACTTGGGGTATTTGATTATGAGATTTTCGACTGTGAGCAGAGGCTTGTCGAATTTTTTCGGTTCAATTTCTTTAATTGTAAGGGAATCAATGTATAGCTTAACGTTGAAGTTTTTGTCTTTTGATGAACAAGCTTCTATGTCTTCAATGGTTGGAAGATAGCGGAGACGGCTGTGAAGAGGCGGACGGCAGGCGAGAAGTCCCATTGTATATGGACATTGTGGCCGGTTGAAGATATCATCGGCAGTACCTGTTTCCACCACCTTCCCTTTATTCATAACTACAACGTAATCAGCTATTTCATGAATTATTCCGAGATTATGGGATATCATGATGACAGCTATGTTGTGTTTTTGCTGGAGTGATTTAAGCAAATTGATGATACGTTTCTGGACGCTGACATCCAAGGCAGTGGTGGGTTCATCAGCTATGATGATGTCGGGGTGGCAGGCGATAGCGATGGCTATCATTACACGCTGGCGCTGACCTCCGGAAATTTCATGGGGATATGATTTGAAGATGTGTTCAGGTCGTGGAAGCCCAACTTCTTTAAAGAGTTCGATGGTTTCATTGTAGGCTTCTTCCTTAGTCTTATGCAGGTGTATCCGCAAAGCTTCGGTGACCTGTTTTCCGCATCTTATTGAGGGATTGAGCGATGTCATCGGCGTCTGGAAGATACAGCTGATTCTGTGTCCCCTGAAATTGATGAGGCTCTTTTCTGAAGCATCCAACAGGTTGGTCTCGTTTCCGTTTTTATCTGTAAACACTGCTTCTCCGCTGTCAATTCGTGCAGGAGGGTAATCAAGAAGTTTTATCAGTGATAATGTCGTGACCGTTTTGCCAGACCCTGATTCTCCGACTATGCCGAGTATTTTTCCACGGTTGACTGTAAAGGACACATTCTCAACAACCTTCTTGTAAACTGCATCTGAAAGGAATGAAAGAGAGAAATCCTTAAGAGTCAATATGGTATCATTTTGCTGCATAGATAAAATTCAATCACATATTTGCAAAGGTATAAAAAAAAAATTACTTTTGCGGCCGAATTAAATTAATAGTAAAATTTTATGGCAACAACGGCAGATATTAGAAACGGATTGTGCATCGAATTCAATGGTGACCTTTGGACAGTTGTTGAATTTCAGCACGTAAAACCAGGCAAGGGTCCTGCTTTCGTTAGAACAAAACTGAAAAATTTAAGAACAGGCAGAGTGCTTGACAACACTTTCACATCAGGTGTAAAAATCGAAGTTGCACGTGTTGAAAGACGTCAATATCAGTTTTCATACAAGGATGATTTGGGCTATCATTTTATGAATCAGGAAACATGGGAAGAGGTTCAGATTGATGAGTCTTTAATCAATGCTCCTCAGTTCCTTCTTGAAGGACAGACTGTTGAAATAGTCTTCCATGCTGATACAGAAACACCGCTTTCATGTGAACTTCCTCCATTTGTTGACTTGACGGTCACATATACTGAACCGGGCGTAAAGGGCAATACGGCCACAAACACTCTCAAGGATGGTACCGTCGAAACTGGTGCAAATGTTCGTATCCCTCTGTTTATCAACGAAGGAGAGAGAATCAGAGTTGATACCCGTACAGGTGAGTATTCTGAAAGAATCAAAGATTAAATTTCATGAAATTTAAAGACAAAGTTTCCCTTGATCTGATACTCCAGATTACAGGTGCTAAACCGCTTGGCAATCTGGAGGTCAGCATTACGGGAATCAATGAGATTCATACAGTTGAGAATGGTGACATCTCTTTTGTCGATAGCCCAAAGTATTACGACAGGATGCTCAAATCGAAGGCAAGCGTAATACTTATTAACAGCGATAAAGTCAACATTCCTGAGGGAAAACTGTTGCTGGTGACGGACGACCCCTTTGACGCTTACATGCGCATAGTGGAAAGATTCAAACCTTTTGTTCCATGTTCATCCTCAATAAGTCCAACCGCGAAAATAGGTGAGGGTACTGTAATTCAGCCAAACACATTTGTCGGGAACAATGTGGTGATTGGCAAAAATTGCCTTATCCATTCAAATGTGTCAATATATGACAACTGCATTATAGGTGACAATGTAATCATTCATGCGGGATGTGTATTAGGGGCTGATGCCTATTATTTTCAGAAGCATAACGGAACTTATCGCAAGTTTCTGTCAAGCGGTAATGTCGTTATCGGCAATAACGTGGAAATTGGGGCATTATGTACAATCGACAAAGGTGTCAGCAATGATACAACAGTCGGTGACGGTACAAAGTTCGACAATCACGTGCAGGTTGGTCATGACACGAGGATAGGCAAGAACTGTCTTATCGGCTGCCATTGTTCGATAGCAGGTGTAACTGTAATTGAGGACGATGTGCTTATATGGGCAGATGTTTCAATCAATAAGGATTTGGTAATAGGCAAGGGTACCGTTGTTCTTGCAACATCGGCTGTTGACAAGTCATTGGAACCGGGCAGCGTCGTCTTTGGCGTACCTGCCGACAACGCATGGAAGCGGTGGAGGGAACTTGCCGCATTGAGAAGGCTTCCCGCCTTAATGAGAAAATTGGATGTCTAAGTTCGGCGCCAAACTTGCAGGTTTCACATTGAAGCTCTTCGGCTGGGACACCAAGCGGCTGAACAACTTTTACAAAGTTCCAAAGGCTGTCGTAATCATGGCGCCGCATACGAGCATGAATGATTTCACCTTGGGGAGGCTTGTAGCTTGGGCATACGAGAAACCAGCGGGTTTCTTTATGAAAAAGGAAGCACTCGACTGGCCTATAGCGGGAAAGCTGCTGGCAAAAATGGGAGCTATCGGTATTGATCGCGGAAATGTGGCCAATCACAATGTTGAACTTGCTGCAGAACGCCTGAAAAATAGCGATGAACTGTGGATAGTGATTACACCGGAAGGCACACGCAAGAAAGTCAAACGTTGGAAATCCGGTTTCTATAGAATCGCACAAATGGCGGAAGTGCCAATACTTATTACTATTATGGATTATAAGAAGAAAATAGTCACTATTGTTGATGAATTTCATCCGACAGGCAACTATGAGGCTGACCTAGTAGTAATAAAAAAATATTTTGAAGGAGTTACACCGAAACATCCTGAATTTAAAATGTGATTTAAAATTTAAATGGTATGTCTGTATTGTCGCAATGGACTTCCTGCAATAAGAAATGCCGTTTAACAACAAATACTTAAAAATTATTTCAGAAGTCCACAAAAATTAAAAACTATGGAACTTAAAGGATCAATCACGGAACAGAATCTGAAAACCGCTTTTGCAGGCGAATCACAGGCAAGAAACAAGTATTCCTACTATGCATCAAAAGCAAGAAAGGAAGGATATGTGCAGATAGCAAATCTTTTTGAAGAGACTGCAGCCAACGAAAAGGAACATGCTAAAATATGGTTCAAATTATTACAGAAGGATGGTGAAATTCCAGACACTATGACCAATCTGTTAGATGCAGCTGATGGCGAAAATTACGAATGGACAGATATGTATGCAGGTTTTGCAAAGACTGCTAAGGAAGAAGGTTTCACCAAGATAGCCAAACTTTTCGAGATGGTTGGTGAAATCGAGAAACATCACGAGGAACGTTATCGCAAATTGCTGTCGAACATCAAAGACGGCATCGTTTTTTCACGTGACAACGATATGATATGGCAGTGCTCCAACTGCGGACATATTGTCATCGGAAAGAAAGCTCCTGAAATGTGCCCTGTATGCGCACATCCGAAGTCTTATTTCCAGATTGAAGCTGTGAACTATTAATATTGAAATGGCGGAATTTATTTCGTCACATATCATCGCAAAAAAAAACGGGAGTGCTCTCCCGTTTTTTTTATCTGTTTGTCGGATGAAATTATCCTCTGCAGATTGCCTCGACATCGGCAACGGTTTTAGGAATCTTAGTGCTTAACACACGGTGACCGTCTTTCGTGACAAGGATGTTGTCTTCAATTCTTATTCCGCCGAAATCAAGATATTTGGCGACCTTGTCGTAATTGATGAAGTCCTTTGCCCTCTTTTCGCCTTTCCACAAGTCGTACCATGCCGGTATGAAATAGCATCCGGGTTCAACTGTAAACACATGACCTGGACGGAGTTCCTTGCCCATTCTGAGGGAACCGATGCCAGGTATTTTGCTGCGCTTTGTCTTCTCGTCATAACCGACATAGTCTTCGCCGAGACCTTCCATGTCGTGAACGTCCATGCCCATCTGATGGCCGAGTCCGTGAGGCATGAAAAATGCACCTACACCATTCATCACCGCATCGTGGGTGTTGCCCTTGACAAGTCCGAGTTCTTTCAGTCCGTCAAGCAATGTGGTGACTGCTGCTATATGGTTGTTGACGTTGATTTCGCCTGGCTTAACGCCTTCGATACCTTTCATGTTGGCTGCGAGCACTGCCTCGTAGATATCTTTCTGCCGTGAGTCGAATTTGCCATCAACAGGGGTGGTACGCGTAATATCGCTGTCATAGAGTGATTCTATTTCTGCACCTGCATCAACAACAAGCATTCTGCCCTTTGTCAGCATGTTGTTGTGAGTGTGGTTGTGCATGATATGACCGTTTATGGTTATAATGGAAGGGAATGAATTGTGACCGTTGTGCTGCAATGTGATACCATCGACCACACCGGCGACCTGGTATTCATATACTCCCGACTTTGCCATTTTCATGGCTGCTGTGTGCATTTCGTATGCAACGTCAACAGCCTTTTCGATTTCTTTTATTTCAACAGCCGATTTGATTTCTCTGAGAGAAACAATGGCTTTTATCAGTTCAATGGACACATAGTGTTCAATGGCGCATGGCTTCAGTCCGACAAGCTTTGACAGTTCGAGAGTCTGCTCACCTCTATAAGGTTTTACGAAATGGATTCTGCGGCCTTTGCTGATGGCATCATTGAGGTAGTCGTGCAGTGTGGAGTAGTCTCTGACTATGTTTATGCCGGCTTTTGCAGCATTTTCGGTAAGTTTGGGTTGCGGCCCCATCCAGATGATGTCATCCATGGTAAGCTCTGTGCCAAAGATGATGTCTTCACCCGATTCAATGTCTATTACACCTGCAAGCCCCGGCAGGTCAAGTCCGAAGAAATATGAGAAATTGCTGTCCTGACGGAAATAGTAGGTGTTGTCACGATAGTTTGCAGGTGCTTCCACATTTCCGAGGAAAAGGATTACACCTGAACTGATTTTTTTGCGAAGTTTCTTCCTTCTGTCAATATAAATTTTATCTGCAAACATGGTTAGTTAATTGATTTATAGATTATTGATTATTTTGTGTCAACGAGTTTGAAACCGACACCATGTACATTCATGATGCTGATGCTAGGATCCTTTGTGAGATATTTGCGCAATTTTGCCACATACACGTCCATGCAGCGAGCATTGAAATAACTGTCATCAAGCCAGATTTTCTTCAACGCGAAACTTCTGTCCAAAACGTCATTTTTGTTGATACACAGCAGCTTCAGCAGGTCGGCTTCACGTGATGTGAGTCTTTGTACATCATCGTCAATGGTAAGAGTCTGCTTTGTGTAGTTGAAGACATATTTGCCGATGGTGAACGAGTTTTCACTGCCAGAACCGTAAGGGTTGCAACGTCTGATGATGGCTTCGATTTTCATGATGAGCTCTTCAAGACTGAAAGGCTTGGTCATGTAATCGTCAGCTCCAAGGTCATAGCCCTTTTTCTTGTCTTCGTCAAGTGACTTTGCAGTGAGGAATAAGATTGGAATCTTGTGGTCGATTTCACGGATTTCCTTGGCGAGAGTGAAGCCGTCTTTAATGGGCATCATAACGTCCAGGATACAGAAATCAAAACTTTCGCTTTTGTAGGCCTGTATTGCTTCTTCACCATTAACGTAAAGTTTTGTCGGATATCCTTTTGCATCCAAATAGGTTTTTAGAGTCAATCCAAGATTTGGATCATCTTCTGCCAATAAAATTGAAATTTGATTTTCGTTCATGATTGTCTTTTATTATTTCTGATTATTTTCCCTATTGTTTTTTCCTGATATAGCGGAAGATAAACGGAAAAGACTGAGCCTTTGCCGAGTTCGCTTTCCACCTCAATATGTCCATGGTGAGCTTCCACTATCGATTTGGTATAACTTAATCCGAGACCATAGCCTTTGACATTGTGAATGTCACCTGTTGGCACACGATAAAGTTTGTAGAATATCTTTTTCAATTCTGATTTTGCAATTCCTATACCATTATCTATAATGCTGATAACGACAAAATTATTGTGTGATTCGGTCGAAATTTTTATTATAGGTTTCTTGGGTGAATATTTGTTGGCATTGTCGAGAAGATTTGAGATGACATTGGTGATATGCACCTTGTCACCGTAAATGTCTGTGTCAGTGGCATTCAAATCCAATATCAATTCACCGTCCTTGATTTCCACTTTCATCTTGAACTGTTCGGCAATTTCCACTATAATCTCGTGAATGTCAAGCTTTTCCATTTGGAAGTTCATCTTGCCGTTGCTTATTTTCGCTGTGGTCAGAATCTTATCGGCCATTTCGCCAAGTCGTTTGTTCTCGTCACGGATGGTCTTAAGATATTTGTCAATCAGCTTCTGGTCTTTGCTTATTGTCGGGTCGCTGAGCATTTCGCTGGCGAGGGCAATTGTGGAGATTGGCGTCTTGAATTCATGCGTCATATTGTTGAGGAAATCATTCTCTTCCTCAACTAACCGTTTCTGTTTGATGATGTTTTTAAGTGCCACAAAATAAGTGCAGGCGAGCAGAATCACAATCAGAGACGTGGCTATCAGAAGAGGGGCCAGACCTTTCAGCAGACTTTGGGTGTTGTCGGGAAAGTATATCAGAAGATAAGACGGATGTTTCATCTTGTCAGAAGGGAATAGTACAAATGATGAGGCGTTTTTGAAAAATGTCTCCCTGTTCTGGAAATGCTTCCAAAACAACGTATCCCTGACCTGATGATACACGGCATATTCATATTCTGAAGTAATATTCCTTTTCTTAAGGTTCACATCAATGAGTGAGTCAAGGACATTCGGATTAATGCGCTCTTCTATAAGTCGGTTTTTGTTCTTGTTGCTGAGGTGTTTGATGAATTCGTTGGTTAGAAGTATCTTGTTTGCATATTTGTCATCGCTTTCCGCAAGCTGGTCGTGACTGTATTCGTATGCGTCAAGCTCTTCTTTTGACGGAATGTGGTTGTCGATTTCGTCTTCATTATAAAACAAGCTGGTCTCTTCCGCCAACTCATTGCGTTCCAAAGTTCTGACAACTTCAAGCATTGCACCTGTAACCTGATAGTTGAAGCTTTCCTTTTCTGAACGGACAGTCTTGACTATCCAATAAAACTGAATGCCGATGATGCCTACAAATGCAAGCCCCATCAAAGTCGCTATTAAAATCGCTATATTCTTAGTGGCTTTCATTTTTTATCTCGATACGGCACTCGTGCTGTTTGGAAGTCGTATTGTAGGTGATACCCACAAGCAGCAAATTATCAGCATATTGCGCTACTTTGGCAGGATACTGCCTACGTTTAATTTGCGCAATGGCAGTGTCAACGGCCTTGTCATATTTCAGTTCGATAACAATGGCAGGCGAATCGACATTCTTGCGCGGGATGAGCACCAAGTCGGCGAAGCCCTTGCCCGTGGCCATTTCGCGATGGATAATGTAGTCGTTGAAGGCGTAATAGTAAGCGATGCTCAGCACACAGGCTAATGAATTCTCATCGTTATAGCTCAAAATGCTGGTGTTTTCATCGTGGGCGACATCCACACCACGAGCCACGGCTTCCTCGTCACCACGAAGCGTAGCTTGAAGAAGTTGCTTTGAATTGCGCAAGGCCTCTGCAACATGTGCCCAATGATTTGATTTAACCGCCGACTCCATCTCGCCCGATACCTCCAAGTTAGGGATACGACATTCCTTTGTGTTGCGATTATAAGTAAGGTATCCAAGATGGATAAGCACTGTCAGCACATCATCGCGGTTGCGAATCTCCGACAAATCGTTAGTGAAACCGATAGGATTCACGTCACAACTCTCGCCAGCCAGCATGCGTATGATGTCGTCCTTCAGTCCCTCATAATTCATTGATATATAGTCTGTAACAGCATCGTAAGCACCTGTCTTCCCCCAATAACTCTCACACCAACGGTCATAGAGTGCCTGCATCACCGAGTTTGGGTTGAACATTGACATTTCGCTGCCTATCTGGTAGCCATCATACCATTTTTCCAAATCATCAAAATCCACCCCATACTTGACAGACAACGCCCTCACCTCAGCCTTTGTAAAACCAAAGTATTTGCCCATGTCGCCCGGCTTGACCATAGAATACTCGATGAAATTGTTCAGTGCCGATTCGGTCTTGTATTTCTTGATGGGCAGGATACCAGTCATATAGACACCAGCAAACACACGGGATGCCTCCTGACTCTTGAACATCCGGCGCAGCCAACCAACATATCGGTCCATCGCCTGGGTTCCAGGGGCAAACTCGCGGCAGATGGCGTCCCATTCGTCGATGATGAAGATGAACGGCTGGACAGTGACCTCAACCACACGGAGCAGATAGTCCATCAACCTGTCGCCCTCTTCTCCAGGAATATCGGGATATGCCTTGCCGATATCCGCCCGCAACGCAACATCCATTTTGTCCACTATGCTGTCATCGCTCCTGTCAGCAATAAAGCTGGTCAAATCAAGATAAATCACCGGATATTTGTTCAAATGCTTCTCGAACGATGGGTCTGAGGCAATTTCAAGGTCTGAGAAAAGACTTCGCGAATCGCACGACTGGTCGTAGTAGGCACACAGCATCTTGGCTGCCACTGACTTTCCGAAACGACGACTGCGAGAGACGCAACTGAAGCGTCGTTCTGTGAAAAGCGTACCGTTGACAATGGAAATCAGCCCCGACTTGTCAACATATTCACCGTTTCTAACACTTTGGAATCCAGCATTGCCGATATTGATGTATGCGCCCATGATGTTTTTGATTTTGGGGCAAAGGTAGGAATAATTTAGTAATTACATAATAGGCATAATAAATAAAATCTACCTGTTGCTTTCAAGAACGTCGTAGAGACGCACGGCCGTGCGTCTCTACTTGTTAAACAGTTCAGTAAGAATATGTTTGCTTATATCGCCGCCCGTCCTTTCGATGTTTATCTTTGAACGGATATTTGAACGTGCCGAGTTTATGGAATTTGTGCTTTGTCCAAGAATGTTTGACATGTCTTTTGACGACAGCTGGGAAAATGACAGAATGCAGACCTTGAACTCGGTTTCAGTCAAATCTGGATATCTGTTTTTAATTTGAATTGCGAGACCCGGGTATTCGTTGTTGAAAATTTCCATTATTACATTGAACGGTGTGTCGGTCAGCAAGTCGGACTTTATTCGAGATACGATAGTGCCGGCATCCTGTCTGTAATTGACAATTGTCAGCAAGTTGTTGACGAATGAGATTTGCCAGTTAGACGCATTCCGCAGCAAATCAATACATCTGTCCATGTCGCTGTTGTTTTTCGCAATTTCGTTTTTCAGGCTGTTGATTTCATCCCAATATTTCTGCAGAGAATCGATGTTTTTTCTGTCCAGCTGCGAAATCCTGTTTTCAAGCATCGAGATGGTTTTTTCATCGCTATCCTTCTGCCCCATCAGCTTTGCCTTGTCGATTTCCGAGTCACGAAGTCTTTCATTTGCAACCAATGCCTCTTTCCGTTTGTTTGACAACCTGATTGAGAAAAACAGCATCACCAACAGTGAAATAATCAGGAAAAACAGTAGGAGAAGTCCGATACGCTGACTGCGTATCTGTTTGGCCTGATATTCATTTCTGATTTTCTCATAGTCATATTTCTGCTGAATCTCATACACTGACTGACTTAGTCTGTCCTCGGTAATGTCCACTACTTTTTCACTATATTTCTTCACATAATAATATGCGGAATCATACCTGTTGTTGTATAATGCTATATTGGAAAGCACGTCATATATGTTCACCAGCAGCAAATCATCATCCACCTTGTCTATATCGCCACATAGAAGACCGCCGTAATGATTAATCGAATCCTTACAATTCATTGATAAATATAAAGATGCGAAAGTCAGATGAAATTTGACGAATTGTGCAGTGTCACGGACATATTCCCTTGCCTGACGCAAATATTTGGCGGCAGTATCATAATTATTTGTCTCCAAGTAGGTCAGGCCTATGTTGTGCAGAAATTTGCCATACAGGGAGGAGTCCCCTGAATTCCTTGCCAGTTCCAGACCTTGATCATAGTAATAAAATGCGCTGTCATAATTGCTAAGGGGAAGAAATCTGTTGCCGATAGCCAGATAGCAGCTGGCTTTTTTATCAGCATAACTGCTGCATAAGGCTGCTGCTTCCTCATATTTCTTAATAGATTCCAAATACAATCCCTGTTTGCTAAGCAGACCGCCCTTGTATAACAGTATCCTTGCCATTATTAGGGAATCATTGACTATCTTCGCGGCATTGAAGGCAAGATTGTAATCATTCATGGCTGCGTCATTCTCACCGTTTTCCTCGTGTACGCAACCACTGTAAAGGTTTGCGAGAGCAGTCATTTCGGGATTGCCGCCATCTCTGTTGTAATAGGACTGCACTTCAAAGATTCTTTTTTCGTCTTTTATATCTCTGAAAGTTTTGTATTTCGCCTGAACATCGGTTATCACATACTGCCTGTATTGCTCGTTGCTGAGAGTGCTTTCAGGAAATTCAATGGAATCAAGATACGCCAGCGATAGTTCCGGGTCTGTCTCTACGACAGACATGGCCTTCCGCAGCA
>JAFYJP010000082.1 GCA_017538085.1 Bacteroidales bacterium
CTTAGGTGGACAATTCCCGAAAATGATGACATTGACGGTTATTATATATATTATCAGAAGACGTATGATTCTGATTTCCAACTTCTTGATTCTTTATTGGGAAATCCTTACGATACCGTATATACTTTTTATAATGATAACAAACTTGCCGGATGTTACTATGTCACGGCAATGGATGTCAATGGAAATTTCAGCGATGAGTCGAATATCGTTTGCGCGTATGGCAACGAGTGCCCGAATTATATTCTGCCTAATGTCTTCACGCCAAACGGTGATGGATACAATGATTTGTTTGTGCCAAAGTCTTATTCGAGTGTGGAGAAAGTGGAGATGTCAATCTACAATCGTCAGGGCAGACTTGTATTTGAGACTTCAGACCCGGAAATCAAATGGGATGGGAAAGACAGTTTGACAGGAAGCGATGTTTCAGTAGGCGTTTACTTTTATGTTTGTGTTGTCTATAGTTATTCGTATGATGGTGACTATCAGACGGTTCTGCGTGGTGTGATACACGTGATGAGATAATATGAAATACCTGTCTTATACGAACAGGTTTCAGACCTGTCCTTGTATTGATTGCATGTCGCAGAGCCGCGTGTAGAGGCCTTTCTGCGCATATAATTCCTTGTGTGTTCCATGCTCAACGATTTGTCCGTCATCAAGGACAAGGATTTCATCGGAGTTGACTATGGTTGACAATCTGTGCGCTATGACGATAGAGGTGCGTGTATTCATCAATGGTTCGAGAGCCTGCTGAACCAACTGTTCGGATTCTGTATCAAGGGATGATGTCGCCTCGTCAAGAAGCAATATCTGCGGATTGCGCAGCAGGGCACGGGCTATGCTAAGACGCTGCCTCTGACCTCCCGACAGCTTCGTTCCGCGGTCGCCAATGATAGTATGGTAGCCTTCAGGAAATTCCATGATGAAATCATGCGCATTGGCAATCTTGGCAGCCTTGATGATATCTTCCTCGTTGCAGTTCTCAAGTCCGAATGAAATGTTGTTCGTCACAGTGTCATTGAATAATATTGTATCTTGTGTGACTATGCCGAACAGACCGCGCAGTTTGTCTATTTTCAAGTCGGGAACTGCGATTCCGTCTATGAATATTCCTCCTTTGGTGCAGTCATAGAAACGGCACATCAGGTTGATAATGGTTGTTTTTCCTGCGCCCGATGGTCCCACAATAGCTATCTTCTTGCCTTTTTCAATCTTCAGATTGATGTCCTTCAGTATGTATGTGTCCTCATATTTGAACGATACATCACGAAATTCAATGCAGTGTTCGAAGGTGTTGATGTCAATGGCATTTTCTTTTTCAGTTATGACTTCTTCTGCGTCGAGAATTTCGTTTATACGGTCCATTGATGCGGCGCCTTTCTTGATTTCGGAATATCCTTTTGAGAAACTCTTTATAGGTGGCAGAAGTTGTGAGAATATTGCAATATAGACTATCAGGGCGGAAGCAGGTAAAAATGACTGGTTCGAAAGAACGAGCCTTCCTCCGTACCATACGGTTGCCACAACGAGACAAACTCCGAGAAATTCACTCAAAGGCGATGCTATATCCTTGATTCTCAATAGTCTGATCATGGTCTTCGTGTAATCGTCATTTTTGTTTTTGAAATTATTGTAGGTGTGATCTATTGCATTGAAGCCTTTAATTATTCGCAACCCGTCGATGGTCTCTTCCATATCCGAAATCAGTGAGCCGAGTTTAGACTGTCCTCTGGTGGCATAACTCTTCAGTGTGCTTCCGATTTTGCCTATCATAAATCCGCTGACAGGCATCAGTATGAACGCAAACACTGTTAGCTGCGGACTGATTATCAATAGTGTTATGACATAGAAAATCAGCGTGATAGGTTCGATAATGACGAGTTCCAGGGAACTCATGACGGAATTTTCTATTTCCTGAATATCGGCCGTCAGACGTGTGACGATGTCTCCTTTTTTCCTATGTGAATAGAACGACAGCGGCAGAATGAGTATCTGATGGAACAGCGCATTGCGCAACTCCTTGATTACACCCTGGCGTATAGGGGAGATGCAGTAAGATGTGAGATAGCGGAATATATCCTTGAAAAAGAAGACTATTATTATGATTATTACTACATATAGCAGAGCTGTCTGCGGACTGTACTTCGAGATTATCTCATTGAGGAAGTAATAAAAGTTTTCCTTGATTGCATTTGTGCTCAAATTGCTGAAACTCAACGGTTCAGGTGGAACCATGACTATGCTTTTAGTCTTGAAGAGTATTTCGAAGACGGGTATGAAAAATGCGAAAGAAATTATTGAGAACAATGTTGACAGAACTGCAAAAACAAACATCAATACAAGATAACCTTTGTATTTTGAGATGTATTTGTAGAGGTTTCTGAAGGTTCTCATTTTTGAATAATATAAGTAATAACTACTTTCTGTTGTAGTTTATTGTGATTTTTAGTCTTGAAATTGGAATTAATGCTGTTAACGCCCCGATTATTATAACTGTTGAGAAAATCAGCAGTAAATCGCCACCGAGGATTTTGATGGGATAGGCATCTACAACGAAGGAGGAGCCCGGGGCGAATTTTATCAGTTTGAAGCGAATCTGAATGAGGCAGACGATGACGCCGAGCACAACTCCTGATATTGCACCGATTGCTGTCATAAGGAGACTTTCGGTATAGTATATTTTTTTGACAGTCTGTTGTGTTGCGCCCATGCTCCAGATGATGGTGTTGTCCTTTTCCTTGTCGATGATAAGCATTGACAGTGTCCCTATCAGGTTGAATGCCGCGATGAGCAGTATGAAGCTGAGTATGAGATAAACAGCCATTTTTTCGCTGCGCATTACATTATAAAGCGTTTCCTGAAGTTCGAAATGGTTCTTTACCACATAATCTTTTCCGACCATGGATTGGATTCTCTTCTGGATGCCGTTGTACTTTACTCC
>JAFYJP010000083.1 GCA_017538085.1 Bacteroidales bacterium
ATAAAATCGAACATTCGGAAACGCGACATTGTAGAGACGCGATTCATCGCGTCTCAGTAATAATCATGGAAAAACGATTCATCGCGTCTCAGAAGGGATTGTAGGGCTGTCGTATCACGGCAGCCGCAGATAAACAGCATATTATTTTCATTCCAAAATTCCCAAGATTTTCAATATTAAATTCCTAAGATTTTCAATTTTTTATTTTTTTAGGAAAGATACTATTTCATACAGCAAAATCCCTATCTTCGCGTTATCAAATAAACGTTAATCCTTAATCAATGAAAAAAACTTACTCCATAATCCGCAACATCCTCGCTATCATCGGAGGACTTGCCCTCATTGCTGGAATCATTATGTGGATAATGCATCCCTACTATGATGTTGATTTCAGCAAAAACAATATTGGCCTGTACAAAGATAGAATTGAAACATTACGCACATCAAGCGAATATGCTGCCGACACTAATGTTTTTGAAATGAAAATCGTTCAAAACGAGGTGAGAGCAAAAGAAATCCGTGAATATTTCCAACTTGATACTCTTTATCCTGAAAACGCCACCACTTGGGAAAAGGCAGTCGCCATCGGAAAATTCGTATCTTCAAACATTCCGCACGCGAACCAGAAGGAATGGCCAAAACATGTCAACGCCATAGGATTATGGGAATATTCCAAAGATGTCGAGCCGGCTTTCAACTGCCGTCTGCATAGCATTATGACATTCGAATTGTTGCTCGCCGCAGACATAAAAGCAAGATATATCACCTGCATGCCGGAAGACAAATACGATCAGGATTGCCACGTTGTCAACGAGGTGTGGCTGCCAGAATTGAACAAATGGGCTATGGTTGACACCGATATGGGCGGGCATTATGTTACCGACAAAAACGGCACGCCGTTGTCGCTCAAAGAGATGCGCGAACATTACATCTCAGATGAAAAGATGGTGATGCACTACGCTTTCGGTGAAGGCAGCAGCAAAGGGGATGATTATTATGCCTACATGGCGAAAAACACCTATTGGTTCTCTTGCTGGGGAAGCCTGTCTTATTATCAGGAAGAATATAATGTGCCAGGTGTTGACCGTAACAGCTATGTCAACCTGATTCCTTCAGGATACAAGCCATACGGCATCGATGAAGGCTATATTGTCACCACCAATGCAGAACTATTCTGGGAAGCGTCTCTTTTGGATGCCCGACCGCAGGCTGTCGAGGAAGCTGAATGAATTAGAAAGAATGTGACAGCCCTACAGTCCCTAGGTAATACAGTCCCAATGGTTTGTAGGGCTGTCGTATCACGGCAGCCACAAATGTCACATCCCTGGCAATAAAATCCTATAAACCGCGTTATCCAATTATTAATTCTAAAATTCAATAATTATGAACAAATTCAAATGGCTATTGGTCGCAATGCTTGTGGCGGTGCTGTTCAGCGGATGCTCGAAAGACAAGGAAAATGTTTCGGTTTTTATGCATGACGATAGCGGTGCGGCGCAGTTTATCAAATCTCTTGTCATTTATGATGCCAATAGGCAAAACTCGGCACAGCTCTTGGTTGGGTCAAACGATTCATCCTATTTGAAATTATGGACAGAGCAGAACTTTGAACTAATTCCCATCAAGTATGGCGAACGCACCAAGGATGTCTTAGATGCCCGTTTCAAGGCAACAAATTCAGGCTCGGGAAAAGCAGTTGTCGCGCAAGAAAGCTCCGATGATCCACAATTGCAGCTTTATACGAAATTCGAATGCAAATATTTACAGGATGATGTTGAGAAAGTGGTGCTATACGAGAAACTTCCCGACATGGGCGAAACGGCATGGACTTATCTGACACATTATTCCAAGACTTTGCAACCTAACGATTCCATCACTTGTTTCGTTTATGGGGTAAATCCCGATGTAAGCGGCTATTATGGTTTGGAGATGAGGACGTCTGAAAATGACGGATGGTCAACGGTGGTTTCTGAATGGAGACAGGTAGAATACGGCAAATCATACGTTCATGGCTTGCGGAACGCCTATCAGATGAAGGCTCGCAAAAAGGTTTATGGCGCTACGGAATCGGTGGTAATTCTGTTTGATTAAAGGTTTGTTTGCCGTTTAGCTAATTGTATTGTTTGAAAAAAACAATAATTTTGCGAAATGATGTGGAAATCCCATTGTTCGTGGTTATGCCGAACCATATCCATAGCATTGTTTACATTGATCGTGACATCTGGGGCATGACGGGTGGAGACGCGATGAATAATGGGGTTATTGGAGACGCGATGAATAATGGGGTTATTGGAGACGCGATGAATAATGGGGTTATTGGAGACGCGATGAATCGCGTCTCTACAGGCGGTGGGATTACAGGAAGGTATAATCCGATGGTTACGAATTGTCTGGGGACGGTAATTCGCAGATTGAAGGCACGGGTTACCCGATTGTCCAATCAAAACGGCATTCCATTTGGATGGCAAGCACGGTTCTACGACCGAATTGTTCGCAATCAGAACGAACCAAACAATACTGCAGAATACAGTGAAAACAATGTCGTTAATTGGCAATTAGATGAAATGATAATGTACTAAAACGAATATACGGAAACGCGACATTGTAGAGACGCGATTCATCGCGTCTCAGAATGGTTTGTAGGGCTGTCGTATCACGACAGCCACAGATATTGTAATTAAAAAGCAGGTACGTTTAAAAACCGCGTACCTGCTTTTTTTTAGTTTGCATCAGTGTCAGAAGTTTCCTCTTCTTCAACTTCTACCATTTCCTTTCCGCAAATCGGACATCTTAAAGGCTTTTCTTCACCTTCATACACATAGCCACACGTAGGGCAATAGAATTTTTTGTTTTTCATTTCCCGATTTCATTTTTCTCAGAATCAAAAACACCTATGGTACTTAATCCATTTTGGTTTGTAACACCTAATCCATAGGTTTAAAATCTTCTTTCCCTACACCGCAGACTGGACATGTCCAGTCATCCGGCAAGTTTTCAAAAGGAGTTCCGGCAGGAATGCCATTATCAGGATCACCTACAGCAGGATCATATATATGTCCGCATACTGTACATTCATACTTCTTCATAATAATCATTTTAATTGTTAAACAAAAGTTAAGCAAAGGTACAATTATTTTCTCATTGCAACAGATTTCCCCAATATTTTTTTATTTACCATTCACTTGCGCAACTCTCACCATAACAAAAACTATTTATAAATTTGCACCACAAAAAATTACTGTAAATGATTCACTTTGACAATGACTATATGGCCGGGGCAACTGACGAGATAATCAAGCAGCTTACACTGACCAACATGGAAAAGACCGTTGGATACGGACTTGACGATTACACCGCAAAGGCCATAAAACTGATTCTCGACGCCTGCAATCTGCAAAACAAAGGATATGTGCATTTTATGACCGGCGGAACACAGACCAATGCGACCGTCATAGATGCACTCCTGCAAAACTGGCAGGGCGTGATTGCCACCGAAGAAGCTCATATTAACGTTCACGAATCCGGTGCTATAGAGACAGGCGGTCATAAAGTTCTGGTTATTCCATCGAAAGACGGAAAACTTGCAGCTGCCGACATTGACAGTTATGTGACTGACTTTTACAAAGACGACACTTGGCAGCACAAAGTTGAGCCCGGAATGGTGTATATCAGTTTTCCGACAGAATTGGGAACACTGTATTCATTGGACGAATTAAAAGCGATACACAATATATGCCAAAAGCATGACATACCCTTATATATTGACGGAGCACGACTTGGATACGGATTAGCCGCATCGGGCATTACCCTTCCTGAATTTGCATCCGCATGCGATATCTTCTATATAGGTGGCACAAAGGTTGGTGCACTGTTCGGAGAGGCAGTGGTAACCTCCAATCCTGCACTGCTTCCTCACTTTATGACGCGGGTAAAACAGCACGGAGGCCTTTTGGCAAAGGGACGACTTCTCGGCATCCAGTTTGCCACACTCTTCACCGATGACCTGTACATGCGTATCAGCCGACATGCCATCGCCATGGCTCAAAGGCTTAAGAAAGCATTCGTCAGCAATGGCTACAAGCTGTTCATCGACTCCCCTACCAACCAGCAGTTCTTCATCCTGCCGAATGAAGTCATGGACGAAATGCGCAAACATTTCTCCTTTGAAATATGGGGCGTGAAAGGTCAATCCGAAACCGCCGTCAGATTCGTCACAAGTTGGGCAACCACCGAGAAAGAAATCGAAGCACTTGAAGAATTTCTCGACAAACATAACATACAACACTGACGTCAAGAAAATGAAATACACTATAGAAGACATACCTTCCATTCTGGAGGGTCAAAAAACCTTTTTCAAAGAAGGAAACACAAAAGACATAGATTTTCGCATTAAGCAGCTCAAGAAACTGCTTGCCGCAATGAAAAAATTCGAACAGCCATTGTATGATGCATTATGGCATGACCTGCACAAAAGCGAGCCAGAGTCATACCTTTGCGAAACAAGCATAGTTACCGGTGAAATCCGTTCACACATCAAACATCTGCGCAAATGGGCAAAAACCGAGCATGTAAAATCTCCTTTCACCCATTTTCCGAGCAAAAGCCGCATCATCAAAGAACCTCTTGGCAACACTCTGATTATTTCACCTTGGAATTATCCGGTAACGCTGCTGCTGTGTCCCCTCGTCGGAGCCATCAGCGCAGGATGTACTGCTGTATTGAAACCTTCGCCATACGTGCCGCAGATTTCCGATGTTCTCAGACAAATAATCGAAGACACCTTCGAACCCCAATATGTGGCACTGATTGAAGGTCACAGAGATGTCAACACTGCATTGCTGGAACAGAGATGGGACATGATATTCTTTACAGGAAGTCCTAAGTTGGGCAAAACTGTGATGGCTGCTGCAGCAAAGAACCTGACACCTGTTGTCTTGGAACTCGGCGGCAAAAGTCCGTGTATTGTTGACAAGGATGCAGACATCAAGAAGGCGGCGATGCGCATTGCATGGGGAAAAACGCTCAACAGCGGCCAAACCTGTATCGCACCGGATTATCTGATGTTGCATCACGACATAAAGGAAGAGTTTGTCAATGAATTCAAAAAAGCCGTTGTCAAACTGCACGGCGAAGACACCCAGAAAAGTCCGCACTTTGTAAGGATGGTCACTGACAAAGCCTTCAACCGTGTCATCGGATATCTAAAGGACGGCAATGTGATTGCAGGAGGTCATTATGATGCTTCCGACCGGTACATTGAACCGACTTTGCTCGATGATGTGGACCCTAATTCACCGGTTATGACCGACGAAATCTTCGGTCCCATCTTCCCTATTATCGATTTCAGTTCCATTGACGAAGTCATAACTTTCATCAACGAAAGGGAAAAACCTTTAGCATTCTACTATTTCGGTAACCGCAGC
>JAFYJP010000084.1 GCA_017538085.1 Bacteroidales bacterium
ATTCACAATCTTGTAGATATTGTGGCAAAAGGAGGAAACTATCTTCTGAACGTCGGTCCGGGACCTGATGGCAGACTGCACCCGACAGCCATTCAGCGTTTGCACGACATTGGCAAATGGATGAAAGTCAACGGACAGGCTATCTACTCCACCCGTCCTCTCTACCCTTACTGCGATGGGAAAGTACGCTTCACCCAGGGCAAGGATGGTCACGTCTATGCCATTTATCTTCTCGATGAAGGTGAAACGCTGCCGAATTATTTCGACTTCAAATGCAGCAGCAACCTGAAGAACGGTCAGATAAAGGTGTTGGGCGCCTCAGCAAAGGCAACGATAAAAAAGACCGATGAAACTTACAGGATTACGGTTCCTGCAAAACTGCGCCAGAATCCTCCATGCGAAAACGCAATTGTTTTTATCTGCAAATAAACGCAAACCAGAGCCGACTTGATGCATCACTCTAACCGTGGCTGCCAGTAGTGCTATGGTAGTGCTATAATGTGTCCAAAAATTGAATCCATTGAATTCACAAATGCCAACGTTAACAATGACGGTATTATTAACATACTTGACATTGTGGCGACTGTCAATCTGATATCAAATTATACAATCAGCCGGAAAACGTTTGTTTATATGAATAAATAACAATACTTTTGCAGATTCAAACTGGAGAAGCCGAAAACCAAACAGAGTAGGCAAAATATAATCATAGAAAAAATGAAAAAAGCTTTATTGACTATTGCTGCTATTGCTCTTGTTGCATTAACTTTTGCAAGTTGCAACAAGAAAGTTGAATGCACTTGCAAATACTATTTATTAGGTGTTGAAGTTCCTGGCCTTACCACTACAACAACTGTTAACAAAAGCGAGTGTATAGCAGAAACAACCACAGATGTAAGTGGTGTTACTTACACTGTTAAATGTACAGCTGAATAATTCAGTTAATATGCCATTAAATGAGGCGATTCCCTTACAGAGTCGCCTCATTTTGTTTAAAGAAAGCCTCAATCTGACTTTCATTCATATTTCGGAAATCATATTCCTGCACAATCCGGCCTTCCTCCATCAGTATCACAACAGGAAAAACACCGTCATTGATTTTTATCAACCCGATGACATCATCATAAATTACATCATGATACCTCAATGATTCCGATTCAACATAAAATTTATCGACCCCATCTTTGTTTCCCATAAACACGTAATAGATGTCGTCACTTGGGAAACCATGAATCTGCTGCATAATTGACAATTTACGTGCAGTCATCTGACAATATTTGCAGGAAGATGAGAATAAACAGACAACCTTTCTGCCTTCACATAATGGCAACGAATCAAGTGGTGGCCGATTCAAAGCGTCCTGAAACAAATCCTGATGCAACAACTCATGGGATTTGTAGTTTGAAGTGTAGTTATCGGGAGGGGATACGACAAAAACTGCAGCAGAAACGGCAATGACAATTCCTATGAATGCCAGCCACTGATATTTGAACTTGGTATCACTGACATTATAAACAAACAGGAAAAGAATTATCAGCACCACATTCTTGATTATTGACTGCCAAGGATTAAACTGCAATATATCACCGAAACAGTGACAGCTGTCAGTACGCCCGATTAACTGGGCATAAAGAAGGAAAAAAGTATAACCCGCCAACATAGTCACACTACCCCACCATGCCAACTTATGGAAGTAGTTGAGAACTAGTAGAATACCAAGTACTAATTCGATTATGATTGCAGCACGTGCGACAAGGAACGTGAAATTTAGACTGAAGAAATGATAACTATAAATATATAGTTCAAAGTTATCCATGCCTATGATTTTCATCACTGCAGAAAAGATGAAAATCAAACCAAGGACAACTTTAATAACCTTCTTCATATTCATCAGTGTGTCACCACTATTTCCTTTGTGATGGTACATCCATCATTCAATTTCATCCGAAGAATATAAACACCAGCCTTAAAGCCACTGACATTCAACTCCTTATATTCAGGAAGATTCCCTTCACTGAACATAATCTGTCCGGATGGATTAGAAACAGTCAGGCTAACCATATTCCTGCAGTCTATCCTGAGAACATCATTCGCAGGGTTAGGATATACCTTAACGGCATCATCATCGTTGTCATCAATTCCTTCATTCAAAACAAATGAAGCATAAATTGTATGACTTGTGGTCACATTGTTGAAAGTATAAGTAGAGACAGCCCCTACGCTGACATTATCCACCAGTACGTCACCGATGAGATAGCCTTTATTGGCTGAAATTGTAAACTTCTGACTGCCTCCATTGGTAACCTTAACCAAACCCGAAGGGGAAATTGAGCCATTGGAACTGCACGAAGCGGATATACTGTGTCGGGAAGAGTCGTGCGTGGCTCTTGACACATTGATACTCAGCAGATACGTGCCAACACCGCCGTCATTGTAAGAGGACACTTTGAAATAAACGGTACCGCCATTTTCATTGAGAATACTGCCTGGCATCTCATCATCAACGGCATCAGACCATGTGGAGCCGTTATCGGTTGAATATGAGAACAAAGCATCAACGGTATATGAGCCGCTGCCGCTGTTATACGAGTCATACAGACGCGGAACAACAAGATAATCATATCCTGAAGTCAAAGTTATCTTATAATAGTCAATATCGCTTGAATTATGGAGATTGGAGCCTGCAGTTGAAGCCGTTGCGTTGTTGTTTGAGAACGACAGCGACAGGGTGGAAGCAGTGCTAACAGTGTTGTTGGATTCGTATGAATCGGGAGTGTAAGGGGCAGCTTCAACGATAACGTAAACAGGGTTCGACTTATAACGGCTTCCCGCATAATACCATACTGAAGAGTTGGGATACATGTAGGCAAGTTCCAGAAGATAAGTTCCTGGCTCCACAGTTATATTGCCTGTAAAATTCACACCATCGGTGTAATGACAGCCGTATGGAAGTCCGTTTGAAACTTGTACAACGCCCACGTTCTGAGCCCAGCCACCACCCGGGACTGACAGACTGATACGTACATATCCGTAGAAAGTTTCACTCTCATAATTCAGGAAATCAACATTTATAGTGGCGGATTTGCCTTGGATAAGCGAACCGTTATTGGTAGTTATAGTGAAATCGGAATAAGTCTCGATTCCGGCATAATAATATATTTCAAACTGTACAAGATTGGTATAGTTGCCGCCATTAATCTGCGACCATGTGTTGTCAACTGAAGGAGCACTGAAAATGGCAAGATAATATTGTCCCGGAACAAAAATTGTTGAACCTGAAACTCTGAAGGTATATGTGTTATAGTAACCGCTTTGCAAGGAATAACTGCCATATTCTATGAAATCCACAAAAGCGCCTTCCTCATTGAAGACAGCTGCACCGAAATATCCGGTATAGTCCGACTTCCCATAATTGGCAATGGAAACAGTAGCGCTTATTTCGTCTCCGAACCAAATTTCCGTATCCGACATGTTGATGCTGGAATAAAGACGCAAGTCTTCATCTTCGGTGGATCCGCCGCCACCACCTCCACCACCACCGCTGCCGTCACCAGGTACGACACCGATGATGGCCTGCTGTCCGTAAGTGAATGACATGGTGCCAGGATTCAGATTGGTAAGTGAGAAATAACCGTCATAATTGCCGCTCCAGCCCCAGTTAAAGTGGAAGTAGTCATTGGAATTGTATCCATCGCAAACAAAACAGTGTCCGCCGTCATTTCCATAACCGCCATAAATGATTGGATGTGATGCGTCAAGGTCGGATTTCAAAAGACTTATCCATCCTGAATTGGAATAATATGACTTCTGTTCACCGTGCATCGAGGATGAATAGCCGAAATATGACTTCAAAGCCGATTCGGCGCAGGCATTGTTACCGGATTCAATGATATAAGCGCCGCTGCCGCTGCCGCTGTAATCCATTTCAACACCGACACCACACTGATACATCAGAGTTCCTATTGCCTGCTTCTGGGTTGTTGAACTGGAACCCGTAAGTGAATTGGGCATGTTATCCCAGTTGTATGTCGTCTGACCGAAACTTGCCGACAAAGTACCGTAGTTTGAATGATTGTATGAATGGAACCCGGTACCATGTTCAGGATATTCCCAGAAATTCATCACCTGTGCCATGGCACATGCAACACAGCCTGCATAGACGTGACCGCCAGGACCTGAATAGTCGGTCGGACACATGCAGTTGTAATAAGTGTCCTGATTCCACTTTGTCTCCAAAAGAGCACTGACAGCCTTAGTCGAAGCCGGCTCTCTCACATCATTTGTTCGATACTGTCTCCACTGGTCTGCAATGGCCTCATCAGCAGACAGATTGTTTTCAACTACATACGCTATCTGCTTTTTGTAGTTGTCCATCCATTTTCTGAAATTGACAGGCATATCCTTGGAATTGAAATAGCCTTTTTCGGAATATCCCAAAATCGGCATAACATCATCGTCACCAGCGACATAAATGATACCGCCCCCATCAACTTCAACTACGTATATGGCAGGAAGATGCTGCCCATTGAGGACAGTCATGCCAAATGTATAACACACGCTGAAATCAGAAATATCCTTTGACGGATATAATGAATTCCAAAATGACGATGCAACCGTTGTCGCATCATTTTGTTCAACCTGTTTGCCAAAGCCCATGACGCTTGACATCATCAGAATGACAAGCAGGGAGGCCAGTTTGACTGAATTAAAATTTGTAGGTATTTTCATATTGTTTCTTATTGTTTTGTCATAATGCTGCGAACTTTGTCAGCGCAGTATTTTCCGAAATCAGTAGTTTTTTCAATTATATGAACCATGTCCTTGCGCTTGATGATACCGATAAGATCCAGTCCGCGTTTGAAAAGTTTGTTGATGTATTCATCGTGATGGTCATCATTCTCGTGCTCTATTTCTTTTATTTTGATGCACAATTGATAAATTTCATCAGACTTCGTAATCATATCAGGCAATTTGTTCATAATATCAAGCAGATAACCACATTCCCTGACGATGTTGTCTGTCATGTTTTTAATGTTATCGCCAAATGATTCGAAAGCATGTGTCGCCACCACATTGGCAGAATCATCAATACGGTCGAGCAAATCGTCCATACTCTGGGCAAGTTCGTGCATGTCGTCTCTGTCAAACGGTGTCAAAGTCCTTATCGTAAGCTGGTGGTTGAATTCCAAAAGAATATCATCGCCTGATTTTTCCTGCTGTTTTATCTTCTTTCTCAAATCCTCACGTGTTTCCTGATCTTCAGCATCAAGCATGTCTCTAAGATATCCCGATGCTTTTACCGCCAGTTCAGCCTGTCGGATGAACAGAGGGAAAAATCTTTCCTCCTTTGCAACGAACTTTTGAAGAAACTGATTGAAAGTCATGGTTTTATGCTATTAATAAGTTCAGAAATACATGAATCAACCCGCTAATGACCATAGGTACCGGAATAGTGAGAATCCAAGCAAGGATTATACGCTTTGCCGTAACCCATTTCACATTCTTTACACCGTCGATTATGCCAACGCCGATAATACCGCCGGTTATTGTATGAGTGGTGCTCACAGGAATACCGAGTATTGATGTGAGGATTAGAGTTGCTGCCCCGGATATCTCTGACGTAAAACCTTTTATTGGGGTTATCTTTGAAAGTCCGCCTCCCAAGGTCTTTATCACATGCTTGCCTCCAATGGCAATTCCCAGCGACATGACCACATAACATATTAATGCCAGTCCGTCAGGAATATAGAAGCCTTTTCCCACATCATAAAAAGCAGCTGTCACATTTTGCACACCGGAAGACACCTCCGGATTATTCAGTACGGAATACATAAGTACCGCTATGATACCCATTGTCTTCTGAGCATCATTGGAACCATGTCCCACGCAGAATGCGGCAGTTGAAAAAAGCTGAAGCCTTTTAAATGTCCTCTCCACCTTCTTCCTCTGACAGTTCTTCAGTATCAATCTGAAAAAACACAACAGCAGGAAACTGAAAATGAACCCTATGAGAGGCGACAGCACAATGAACGACAATGTCTGAATTATACCTTTGGCAATCAATGCTTTGGAGCCATACACAAACCATACCGCGCCAATTATACCGCCGATAAGGGCATGTGACGTGGAGATGGGCATACCAGTTCGGGTGCAGACTGCAACCCATATCGCTGCACCGACAAGTGCTGAAAGTATGACATAGGAATTCATATAATCCTGATTGGCAATTCCCGCACCCATCGTTCCTGCCACTGCAAAACCAATGATGAACTTACAGAGGAAGAAGGCTACAAATTCCCAAAATGCGGCATAGATAATCGCCTGCATCGGAGTAAGTACTTTCGTCGATATTATTGTGGATATGGAATTAGCCGCATCGTTCATCCCGTTGAGGAAATTAAAAACAAATGCAATGACTATCGATAACAACAAACTGAATGTCAGCATAACTCTACGATTGTTTCAGCAAAACGCACATAACAGTGGATGAAACATCCTTGCAACGATCGGTGGCATCTTCAACCACTTGGGCTATTTCCTTGTATTTCAGCAACTTTATTCCATCTTTCTCATTGCTGAAAAGATATATAATATAATCACCGAAAATATTGTCAACTTCATGTTCTACATGAACTATCTTCCTGCATATTTCAGTAATGTTTGCAGCATTTTTCTTCAGATTTTCCACAAGTTTGAACAATTCAACCAGCAGATTGGAATCCTCAACAAGAGCATCGATTATGTCTTTTATATGATCGTCAATCTTCTCCGGTTCATACATTATTATCGTCTTGGCACTGCGGTTCAGAAAGTCAAGAAAAGTGTCAAGCGACATGGCGATGTCGTTCATATCCTCGCGGTCAAACGGGGTTACGAAAGCCTCTCCGAGTTCCTTGTAGAAGTCATGAATGAGTTCATCACCGGCAACTTCCTGTTTTTTGATAAGTCTTGAAATATGTTTCCGTTCCTCAATATCTTCAGTATTGACAAGGTCCCGAAGATATTTGGAGGCCACCACCGAAGTTTCAGCCTGTTTAATATATGTGTGGAAAAAGGGGGTTTCACCTTTTGTCCGGGTAAACAAATTATTCAGTCCCATGATTATTTGTTTTGAACCGCAAAGTTAACAAAAATTTTTACTTCCACGGACATCAAACCCATTAATAATAATTAACGTTTTACAATCGCACATTAATACGATATTTGCACTTTGGTAATAAAATACATTTTCTTAATTATGAGACTATTTCAGACTTTTCATACAACATTGATAATATCCGTTTTTCTGCTTTTAACGAGCACTCTCCACGCTGCTCCCACAGGTTCAGTCAAAGGCAAAATCATAAACAAAAAGACCAATGCACCCGTTGATTACGTAAATATAAGCATCAACAAGGCTGGAGACAAAACCTTCGTTACAGGCACCATATCCGATCAGGAGGGTTATTTCATGGTGAACAATCTACCAGTCGGCAAATACATTGCAACAGTATCTTTTGTGGGATTCAAAACATCTGAGGTTCCTTTTGAAATCAAAAACAACGGACAAGAGGTGAATTTAGGCAGAATACTCATTGAGGAGAACTCCGAAATGCTTGATGCGGTTCATGTCACATCAACCACAACGCAAATGCAGTTCGAGGTTGACAAGAAAGTCTTCAATGTTGACCAGAACATTTCATCCACAGGAGGGTCTGCAAGTGATATACTTGACAACATTCCATCGGTTGAGGTTGACAACGAAGGTGAAATTTCACTGCGCGGAAGCACCGATGTCACCATCTGGATTAACGGCAAAGCATCAGGTTTGACAGCCGACAACAGAGCGGCAATTCTCGAACAACTTCCTGCTGAAACCATCGAAAAAATCGAGGTAATCACCAACCCTTCCGCAAAATACAGTCCTGAAGGCACCACCGGCATCATCAACATAGTGCTCAAGAAAAACCGTTCACTCGGCTATTACGGCAGCGTACAGGCAGGCGTAAACACACATGGAGGCTACAATGCAAACGCCAATGTCAACTTAAATGCAGGAAAATTTGACACATACATAGGATTTGGCTACCGCCGCCGTGCTCACGTGGGTGGCAACACATCCCTGAGAACCAACAGCGACGGCACGTATCTTAACAAATATGGAGCAAGCCGTAACACTGGCAACAACTTCTTCGGAAGAGGCGGAGTCACATATCATGCTACCGACAAGGATGACATTTATCTCTCTGCTTTCGGCATGTTCGGCAACAACAGCAGTCTCGATACCAGCTATTATCTCACCGATGCAATGGCATACAGCACAAGCCACAGGGAATCGAAAAGTTCTTCCAAAGATTTGGGCGGTAACGTGGAATTGGGTTACAAACACGAATTCGGCAAAAACCATAACATTGACATATCCGCTTCCTACAACAACTGGAACATGAAAAATGTCAGAAGATATTATGAGGATTACTATTTCGATGACTCCATAGCTTCGACTTTTCAAAGACAGGAAAGCAACATAAGTCCTAATCACTGGAATTTCCAAGCCGACTACACCAATGCAATTAACGATAATTTAAGAATCGAAGCCGGTTATAAAGGCACTATAGAACGCGAGGACAGTCCTGTCATAGTCTATGCCGGAGCCAACGAGGAGGAAGCAGTTATCGCAGAAAAACTCTGGAATGAATTCATCTATAACCGTGACATTCATGCTTTATATGCCACTTTCACAGGCAAAATCAACAATTTCGGTTTTCAGGTAGGACTGAGAGGCGAAAACACAAAGGTCAGCACAAAATCACTTGCATACGGACAGTCAGCCGATGATGTTGAACCATATAACACCTCCAGCTTCGACCTGTTCCCAAGTGCATTTCTCACTTACCAACTACCGAATCAGAACGAACTTCAGCTCAACTATACACGCCGTATTTCACGTCCGTTCGGCGGTCAGCTCAACTCCTTCGTCGATATCAGCGACCCTCTAAACATCTCCTACGGCAATCCTGACTTAGAGCCATCGTATTCAAACTCCTTCGAATTGAACTATATGAAGAATTGGCTCAGCCACATGGTCTCAGTATCAGCATATTACAGAACCACTGACGGAGTGAGAGAACGTATAAAATTCCTTGACGGCAACGTAATGAATTCCACATGGGAAAATGTTGCACACGACCGTTCGGCAGGTACTGAAATCGTTATAAAAGACAGTTTTTCCAAAGTCTTTGACATAACCACAACTGTCAATCTGTTCTACTACGAACTCGACAGTTTCAACTACTATATTCCAAAAATCGACCAATATGTGACCGGTGATGCCGAAAGCGACTTTTCATGGAATATCCGCATGATAGCCAATCTCAACATTCCAAAAATAGTATCCGTGCAGCTTACAGGCAGATACAATGCAAAAAGAGTTGTTGCTCAAGGCTACCGTGCTCCAAACTATTCACTTGACTTCGGTGTTAGAAAGACTGTCGGCAAGTTCAGTTTTGCACTTACGGGAAGGGACATACTCAACTCCCGTAAATTCCATACGATAACCGAAGGCACCGGCTTCATACAAGACAACACGGGCTGGCGCGGTGGCTGGATGGTAGGACTTACTGTAACATACGGTTTTGGCAATATGAATATGAAAGGCAACCGCAACAACAGGGACAACCCCGAAAACATGCAGAACGGATACGAGGATTCCTCCACAATGGAAGATTAATATAGATCCGCCGATAATCAGGGCTACAATTAATAATCAGCTCAGGATTACATAACCCTTATCAGTTTCAAATCCCTGTCACGTGACGAACTGCCATACATCAGACTGACATTCTTATATTTTTTGAATGCAGGGGCGGAATTGTTTTCACCATCACCATCGTCATAGTAATAAAAAGCCTCTTCCGGTATCTGTATCTCAACACGTACGGATTTCCCAGCCTTGATGTGAACCCGCTTGAAACCCACAAGCTGCTTCTTCAAACCATGAGCCTCATCTTTAACCGTCAGATAGACCTGAGCCACCTCATCGCCGTCAACGGCACCGACATTGCGTACCCTAAATGACAAGATTCTTTTAGCCTTATTGTACATTGGTCTGTCATAGACAAATTCAGTATAACTTAATCCGTATCCAAAAGCGTATGCGGGTTTTCCGGTCATATAGCGATACGTCCTGCCTTTCATGCTGTAATCCTTAAAGTCAGGAAGTTGCGATGTCGAACTATAGAAAGTCACAGGCAGACGACCGGCCGGATTATAATCTCCGAACAGAACTTTTGCCACTGCCGTACCTGCCTCCTGACCGCCATACCATGCACAAAGTATAGCATCTGGATAATCTTTGACATTTTCCAACGCAATAGCACTTCCGGTGCAAATCACAAATATCGTATTATGTCCATCAAGACTCAGATACTGCAACATCTCAGTCTGTGCCTTAGGAAGTTCTATCCTCGTCCTGTCACCTCTTTCAAAACCATCTGCCTTTACGCTCAACTCCTCCCCCTCCACTTCAGGCGACAGTCCGCCAACAAAAATCGTAACCTTTGATTCACTAATATTCTTGTAAAAATTCTCTGACGGCACATACTTGTCATCGACAAGATTGCAGGCCTTATTGTAATAAATCTGAACTCCTGCCGGTGTATTCAGCAAAGTGTCATCAGAATTGATGTGCAATTCACCGATACCTCCCAAATGACGATAGATGCCTTCAAGGATTGTAATGGCATGATTTGGCGTGCCATTGTAATTGGCAAGAAGCATAGTTGAATCATACGCATTGGGGCCTATCACAGCTATCTTCACGTATTTTTTCAGTGGAAGCACACCATCGTTCTCCAGGAGCACGATGCTTTCCTCGGCCATCTTAAGTGCTTGATTCACATGAGATTCACTGCTTATCATATCTTCGGAATAATCGAAATATGGGGATTTTTCATTGAAGATACCGAGTTTGAACTGTGCCCTGAGAATTCTTCTCAGATGTTCGTCTATGATGTTCTCAGAAATCAAATTCTGTTTCAAAGCGTCAAGCAGGGCTTGTTTTCCGCTGCCGCACTCTAAATCCACCGCATTAGAAAAAGCATCCGCAGCAGCCAAGGCAGCAGTTTCATGCGTCTCATGACGCGGAATTACAGTGTCACGTTCCCAGCAGTCATTTAGCGCCCAACAGTCAGTGACGACAATATTGTCATATTTCCACTCATTACGCAATATGTTGACAAGCAGTTCCTCATTTGTGCAGCAAGGATCGCCTTCAAGACGATTGTAGCCGCACATAACCTGCTGGACATCAGCTTCTTTAATCAGAGCCTTGAAGGCAGGAAGATAAGTCATATATAAATCGTACGGCGAAACCGAAACGTTAAATTCGTGCCTGATACCTTCCGGACCGCTGTGGACAGCCAAATGCTTTGCACATGCAAGACTTTTCAGATGTTTGCTGTCATTGCCCTGAAGTCCCCTTACGCATGCGACACCCATCCTTGATGTCAGA